>CALMID010000526.1 GCA_937863915.1 uncultured Pseudomonas sp. | reverse complement strand
TCGGAGCAGGACAGCAGGGTCGCGCCGTCCATCAGGCGTTCGAAGTCATAGGTCAGGGTCTTGGCGGCAATCTCGCCATTGGTGCCCTTGATGATCAGGTCGGCAGCTTCGGTCCAGCCCATGTGGCGCAGCATCATCTCGGCGGAGAGGATGACCGAACCTGGGTTGACCTTGTCCTGACCCGCGTACTTCGGTGCGGTGCCGTGGGTCGCCTCAAACATGGCGACGGTGTCGGACAGGTTGGCACCCGGAGCGATACCGATACCACCCACTTCGGCCGCCAGGGCGTCGGACAGGTAGTCACCGTTAAGGTTCAGGGTGGCGATCACGTCGTACTCGGCCGGACGCAGCAGGATCTGCTGCAGCATGGCATCAGCGATGGCATCCTTGACCACAACCTTGCGGCCGGTCTTCGGGTTTGTGAACTGCATCCACGGGCCGCCATCCAGCAGCTCGGCGCCGAACTCGTCACGCGCCACTTCGTAGCCCCAATCCTTGAAGGCACCTTCGGTGAACTTCATGATGTTGCCTTTGTGCACGATGGTGAGCGACTCGCGGTCGTTGTCCACGATGTACTGCAGGGCTTTGCGTACCAGGCGCTTGGTGCCTTCTTTGGAGACCGGCTTGACGCCGATGCCGCAATCCTGGTCGAAACGAATCTTGGTGACACCCATTTCCTCTTTGAGGAACTTGATGACCTTGTTGGCCTCGGGCGAGCCGGCTTTCCACTCGATACCGGCATAGATGTCTTCCGAGTTCTCACGGAAGATGGTCATGTCGACGTCGCCTGGCTTCTTCACCGGGCTGGGCACGCCTTCGAACCAGCGTACCGGGCGCAGGCAGACATACAGATCGAGCTGCTGACGCAGAGCCACGTTCAGCGAGCGAATACCGCCACCAACCGGAGTGGTCAGCGGGCCTTTGATCGATACGACATAGTCGCGTACCGCGTCGAGGGTTTCCTGCGGCAGCCAGGTATCCTGGTCGTAGACCTGGGTGGCTTTCTCGCCAGCATAGACTTCCATCCAGGAGATCTTGCGTTCGCCGCCGTAGGCTTTTTGTACGGCAGCATCAACCACCTTGATCATGACGGGGCTGATATCGACGCCAATACCATCACCTTCGATAAAGGGGATGATCGGGTTGTTCGGCACGTTCAGGGACATATCGGCATTGACGGTGATTTTGTCACCGGCCGGTACCTGGATTTTCTGGTATCCCATGCTGGACTCCGTTTTTGTGTGATCTGTCATCTACCGCGCGGGTGGCGTGATAGAGGGCTCTTTTGGGTCTCATAAGAAGCGCTTCATTCTTGTAGTTTTTCTACAAGATGTCACGCACTTTCATTTGCTTGCTTACAATTCGTTGCGCTCTATCCAAGGGCTGAAGGCCCTGTCCGGCCTCATGTAGTGCCGGGTGCGCGGGCATCCGCTACCTCCCTGAATAGCGGCCGCTTTAAATCTAGCAGTTGCCACGCAGAATGCTTGTGACTCGCTGCGCAGTGCATCAGACGTTAAGATCCGCGCACAAGTTTCAGGAGTCCGAGTGATGCGTTTTATTCCTCATGTGACCGTGGCCACGGTGGTGGAGGATCAGGGGCGTTTTCTCCTGGTCGAAGAAATGGCCGGCGGCCGTGCCGTATTTAACCAGCCTGCCGGCCATCTGGAAGCCGACGAAAGTCTTATCGAGGCCGCTTTGCGCGAAACGCTGGAAGAAACCGGTTGGCATGTGGAGCTGACAGGCGTCACCGGTATTTATCTGTACACCGCTCCCAGCAATGGCATCACCTATCAGCGGGTGTGCTTCTCGGCCAAGCCGCTGCGCCATGATCCGGAGCTTGAGCTCGACGATGGGATCATTGGGCCGCGCTGGATGAGCCGAGATGAACTAGCCGCTGATCCTCAGCGCTGGCGCAGTGAACTGGTGCTGCGCTGCGTGGACGACTACCTGGCCGGGGAATGCTTTCCGCTGGCGTTGATTCGCCAAGGCTAACGGCGGCAAGCAGCCAGCTGCTAGAATCGCGCTTTTGCCGTACTGATCATCATGCAAACTCCAGCCAATACCCGCGTCATCGTCGGCATGTCCGGCGGCGTCGACTCCTCGGTTTCCGCCTTGCTTCTGCTTGAGCAGGGTTATCAGGTCGAAGGCCTGTTCATGAAGAACTGGGAGGAAGACGACGGCAGCGAGTACTGCACAGCCAAGGAAGACATGGCCGATGCCCAGGCCGTGTGCGACCGCATCGGCATCAAACTGCACACCGCCAACTTTGCCGCCGAATACTGGGATAACGTGTTCGAGCATTTCCTGGCCGAATACAAAGCCGGGCGCACGCCGAATCCGGACATCCTGTGCAACCGCGAAATCAAGTTCAAAGCCTTCCTCGACTACGCCCTGTCTCTCGGCGCCGACCTGATCGCCACCGGCCACTATGTGCGCCGTCGCGATATCGACGGCCACAGCGAACTGCTCAAGGGGCTGGATCCAAACAAGGACCAGAGCTACTTCCTGCATGCCGTAGGGGGTGAGCAGATCGCCAAGACCCTGTTCCCGGTCGGCGAACTGGAAAAGCCGCAGGTACGCGCGATTGCCGAGAAGCATGGTCTGGCGACCGCCAAGAAAAAGGACTCGACCGGCATTTGCTTCATTGGTGAGCGTCGTTTCAGCGACTTCCTCAAGCAGTACCTACCTGCCCAGCCCGGCGATATCGAGACCACTGACGGTGACGTCATCGGCCGTCATCACGGCCTGATGTATCACACCCTGGGTCAGCGCCAGGGCCTGGGCATTGGCGGCATGAAGGACGCCAGTGACGAGCCCTGGTATGTGCTGGCCAAAGACCTCCAGCGCAACGTGCTGGTGGTGGGCCAGGGTAACAATCATCCATGGCTGTTTGCCGAAGCCTTGCAGGCGACTGAAATCTTCTGGGTCAACCCGATCGATCTCAGCACCCCGCGCCGACTGACTGCCAAGGTGCGCTACCGCCAGGCCGATCAGGCGTGCGTACTCAGTCACGATCCACAGCACGGCTATCGCGTGGTCTTTGACGATCCGCAGCGCGCCGTCACGCCGGGGCAGTCGGTGGTGTTCTATGACGGCGAGGTCTGCCTGGGCGGTGGCGTGATCGAGCGTGCCGAGCCTGACCACCTGGCGGAGCGCCGTGCATGACCCCTCTGGAAGAACAGCTGGTTGCGCTCGGCGCCGTATTCGCTGCCGCCAGCCTGGCTGATCGCATTGCCCGTACCGGCCAGGTTCCCGAAGCACCTGTTGCCTGCCTGGTTGGCAGCCTGCTGGTTCGCAACCCGAGCAACACACTGGAGGTTTATGGCGGTGATACGCTGAACCTCAAGGATGGCTTCAAGGCGCTGGCCAGCGCCTTGGAGCGCAACCCGGCCAGCCTGCAGCGTGAGCCATTGCGCTATGCCTTGGCCATGCTGGGCCTGGAGCGCCAGCTGAATGCCCGCAACGACCTGCTCGAGATCATGGGCTCTCGGCTGGATCAGATCGAGCAGCAGGTTCAGCACTTTGGCGTAGCCCACGAAAATGTCATCGCCGCTTGCGGTGGTCTTTACCAGGACACCATCAGCACCTTCCGTCAGCGCATTCAGGTCCATGGTGATATGCGCTTTCTCCAGCAGCCGGCCAATGCCGCGAAGATTCGCGCCCTGTTGCTTGCCGGCATTCGTGCAGCACGCCTCTGGCATCAGCTTGGCGGACGTCGCTGGCAACTGCTGTTCAGTCGTCGCAAGCTGCTCAACGCTCTGTACCCGCTGATTCGCGGCTGAGCATGACGACGCGCAGCTCAAAACCGGTGCAAGGCGCCTTGCTGCTGGCACTGTCCGCCTTGCTGTTCTCGCTGATGGGCGTATTGATCCGCGAAGTCTCGAGCACCGCGGGCAACGAAGCCGTGGTGTTCTTTCGCAACCTGATCGGTGTGCTGGCCTTTCTGCCGCTGGTGCTGCTCAAGGGCGTGGCGCCCTTGCACACCCAGCGCCTCAAGTCCCATCTGTGGCGCAGTGGTTTCGGCCTGCTGGCCATGTACTGCTTTTTTTATGCCATTGCACACCTGCCACTGGCCGACGCCATGGTGTTTACCTATTCGGCGCCAGTGTTTACCCCGCTGATAGCCTGGTGGTGGCTTAAAGAACCGCTGACACGTCGAATGCAGCTCACTTCACTGGTGGGTTTTGCCGGCGTATTGCTGGTCGCCAAACCCAGTGGCGCGCTGTTCGACAGCCTGTCGCTGGTCGGCCTGGCTGCCAGTATCCTGGCGGCCTTTGCCTTTGTCTCGATCCGCGAGATGAGCGATACCGAACCGGCATTTCGCATGGTGTTCTATTTTGCGCTGTTCAGCACGCTCGGCTCGACAGTGCCGTTTGTTCTGGCCTGGCAACCGCTGAGTCACAGCACCCTGCTATTGCTGGTGGCGGTCGGGGTAATGGCCACCATCAGCCAGCTGGCCATGTCCAAGGCCTATACCCTGGCGCCGCCCGGACTGATCGGTCCGTTCGCTTACCTGGCAATTGTCTTCAGCGGCCTGCTGGCCTGGCTGCGCTGGGGCGAAACGCCTGACCTGTGGTCGGTGCTTGGCACCCTGCTGATATTCGGCGCCAGCCTCAGTGCGGTAATCCGGCGCAAGCGCTGAACAAGCGCAGCACCGATTCTTCCGTTATAATCTGCGCCCCATTTTTGCCCGAC
>CALMID010000525.1 GCA_937863915.1 uncultured Pseudomonas sp. | reverse complement strand
GCGGCCAGGCCGCGTACCAGTCTGGCCGGCTGGATGGTGGCGCAGTGCGGGCTGAACAGCGCACCCTCGGCATCCTGCACGCGCAGCTGGTGGGCCAGTTCATCGGCCTCCAGCCAGCGGTAGTCGTCTTCGCCCATGCCCAGCTCGCGCAGCGCCGCGAGTTGCGCCTGCAGGCGTTGGCGTTGTTCGGGATAGCGCGCCGCGCAGTACAACACGCCGCCCTTGCGGTAATCGCAGGCGATACCTTCACGGTCGAGCACGCGCCCGACTTCATCGGGAATGTCGTGCAGCAGCGCGCTGCTGACCACCCGCTCGCCAGCCGGCAGACGGCCGAGCAGGCGGTCATCGTTGAGCAGGTTACCCATCAGCCAGCCACCATTGCGCCCCGAGGCGCCAAAGCCGGCAATCTCGGCCTCGACCACGACGATGCGCAGGTGCGGGGCCTGGGTCTTCAGGTAGTAGGCGGTCCACAGGCCGGTGTAGCCGGCGCCGATGATCGCCACATCGGCGTCAACCTCAGCCGTCAGCGGCGCGCGCGGCGTCAGCGGTTCTTCCAGTTGGTCCATCCACAGGCTGATGCGGCGCCATTCGCTCATGCGAGTTACTCCATCGTCTTGAACTCAACAATGGCGGCAGCCTAATCGCTGGCAGACAGCGCTGTCTTACGTGCGGGCCCGCGTGGAAATATCCCGCAGGTAAGCCCTGGGCGTCATGCCTGTGCGTTCACGGAAGCATTTGTAGAAGGCCGACAGCGAGTTGAAACCGGCGGCGAACGCCAGCTCGTCGATGCGTCCGGCCTCGGCACCGGCATCCAGTTGATCGAGCAGATGCTGCAGGCGCGCCTGGTTGACGTAGCGGTAGAAGCTCTGGCCCAGCACCTGGTTGAGCAGGTGGGAAATCTGGTTGCGGCTGTAGCCGGTGGCGGCAGCGACCTGCGGCAGGTCGAGCTGCGGATCGAGATAGGCTTTCTGCTGGCGGAAGTAAGTGTGCAGGTCCGCGGCCATCAGGCTCAACTGACGCGGCGACAGGCCCAGCCGGCTGAGCGCCGGACGCTGTTCACCGGCTCCCCCCGCATCCCTATCCTCCTGCTGCAGATTGGCGTACTCATTGATGCGCCATACCAGGCCGTCACGCACGGTGATGGCTTCGCTGGCGCGGAAGGAGACCAGGCCATCGCTGCCGCGCAGGCAGATGCGGTACTGGATGAACGCGGTGTGGCCGTCGACGCGGATGCGGTCGCTGTGTTCCAGGGCCTCGTCGGCCTCACGCGGCATGCAGCTCTGCACATACTCGCGCAGCTCGGCCAGGCGCAGTACCCGACCCAGGGAGAAGTCGCAGTATTCGACTTGCGGGTGGTAGCAGGCCAGGATGGCCTCGAGATCGCGCTGCTTCCAGGCCAGGTGATAACGCAGCACCACCGCCTGGGTCAGCGCACTTTGCGCGGCATCGTCGGCCGGCTCCAGGCAGGCGTTCATTGTTGATGCGACAGGCTCACTGGCACAGGCGCAACGTGAGCCAGCCGGTAATGTTCAAGGATCACCTTCCAGCTGCCATCGGCCTGCATGGCCTTGAAGTGCGAAGTCATCTCTTGAGCAAGAGCGCTGGCGTCAAGGTACATAGGACTGGCGGCAATGTAGCTGCGGCTGGCACTGATCGGCTCGCCAAAGCGCAGCGCTGGCAGATCGTCCGGCCACAGATAACGGATGCGCTGCTCGATCTCGTACCAGGCCACCACGCGGCCGGCCTTGAGCAAATCCACCGCCTGCTGCGGCTGGTTGACCTC
>CALMID010000524.1 GCA_937863915.1 uncultured Pseudomonas sp. | reverse complement strand
CTCTGGCTGGATCACTCTTCGCTGCAAACAGATCGGCTTGCTGGTTCTGGCTGGTTTCAATCCCAGCCAGCATGACGCCAGCTTTCTTGTAGAGATAGCCAGGCCTGTAAGCCTGGTCGAGCAAGCGCATAGCCAGATTGTTGAGGATCAGCGTGTCTGAAGAGGCCGTAGCCAATGATGCTGTGCGCGTACCGTAATACTGTAAATCCTGTTGCCGGAAGCGGTTGGTGTGGATAAATACGGTTAGTGTTGATGCCAGTGTGCCTTGTTCGCGCAATGCGGCAGCAGCGCTGCTGACATGGGTGGATACGGCTGCTTGCAAGGCGAGTTTGTCTGTCACTAATTGGCCGAATGAACGTGAGCGGATGATCTGCTGGTTGGGTTCATTGACTTCCGTCAGTTCCAGGCAGCTGTAGCCTGCGAGTTCACGGCAGATGCGTTCAACCACCACGCCGAAGCGCTGGCGAATGGTGCCCTGGTTGGCATCACGCAATTGTTTAGCGGTAGTGATTCCCATGCTGTGCAAGTGTGCTGACAGCTTGCGGCCTATGCCCCAGATATCTCCTACCTTCACCGTATCCAGAATGGCGTCCAACTCGGTCGATGGCATATCGACCAGGTTGCAGACGCCATTCATTTCTTTATTTTTTTTCGCCAGGTAGTTGGCGAGTTTCGCCAGTACCTTGCTCGGGCCAATACCGACACAGGTGGGAATGCGGATCCACTGGAATACCCTGTTCTTAATCTCATGGCCCAACGCGGTACGGTCTGGCAAACCGGTCAGATCAGCAAAACATTCGTCGATGCTGTACACCTCGATGCGCGGCAGCAGTGTGGCAATGGTCGCCATCATGCGCGCCGACATATCGGCATAGAGTTCGTAATTGGAGCTGAATACTTCAATCCCGTGCTTTTTGATGGCCTGCCGGATCTCGAACAGCGGGGCACCCATCGGAATACCCAGTGCTTTGGCTTCAGCAGACCGGGCGACCACACAGCCGTCATTGTTCGACAGCACCACCACGGGCACATGGGCCAGATCTGGCCGGAACACCTTTTCGCAGCTGGCGTAGAAGGAGTTGCCGTCCACCAAGGCAAACACGGGCTGGGTCATGGCAGTCCCCGTCAGAAGCTATGCACCACATGGCGCACCACGCCCAGCACTTCCAGCGTCTGGCCTTCCTGGGGTTCGATGGGCGGGTACTGCGCAGTCTTGTTCTCGGCATAGAGCCGGATCAGCTGCCTGCGCTTGTAGAGGCGCTTCACAGTAAAGCCGTCATCCAACCGGGCGATAACGATATCCCAGTGTTTGGGCTGGCGGGAGAAGTCCACCACCAACAAGTCACCATCGCGGATACCGGCATCCACCATGGAATCGCCCTTGGCCCGGACGAAGAAGGTGGCCGGCGGGTTACTGACCATCAGCTCGTTCAGGTCGATAGCCTGCTGCTCGTAACCCTGGGCGGGCGAGGGGA
>CALMID010000523.1 GCA_937863915.1 uncultured Pseudomonas sp. | reverse complement strand
ACGGCGAACTCGACCTGCTGGCCTTCGTTCAGCGTGCGGTGACCGTCCCCGCGAATCGCGCGGAAGTGCACGAACACATCGGCACCGGTATTGCGCTGGATAAACCCGTACCCCTTGGCATCGTTGAACCATTTCACGGTGCCGACTTCACGCTCAGCCATTGCTCATCTCCACTACGAAACTGATCAGGTTCTGCCTCGCCCGGATAGCCCGGAGCCACGGGGCAGAAGCGTTCTTGTTGTTGTCTTCCGATCGCCGGCGCAGCGGCCGGCAGCGTTCGAACAATGAACGCAGGCCGAGTATAGGGAGACGAACAGCCCGCTGAAAAGCCCCTGCAAAAACCGCCAAGGGCACAGCTGGCGTGGCCTGCAGGATTTTCTGCCAGGCAAAGAAAAGGGGCGAAGATTTGCATCTTCGCCCCTCTGCTCAGGCATGTGGCCGGTTTAGCCGCGGCGGCGACGCCACAGCCACAGCAGCAGCACGCCGAAGGTCAGCAGCAGCGGCACCAGCGCCACGTTGGCCAGCTTGAGTACCCGGCCCAGCTCCTCGATATCGGCATTGAGCTGGTAACGCACCTCACGCAGCTCCTTGCGGATGCGCAGCTTCTCCTGCACGAACTGCTGCAGGGTGGCCTGCTGCTCGGGCGTCAGCTCCAGGCTCTTGGCCGGATCGTCACTCTTCTGCAGGGCCGCCAGCTTCTGCTCGGTATCGGCCAGGCGCTTCTGCAGCACTTCCTCGCTCTCGCGGAACTTCACCTCGGCATCGCGCTGCAGGCTCTCCACCACCTCGAACGGACGGGTGAAGCGACCACGCGAACGCACGCTGATCAGCGCCTCGCTGCCGGACAGGTTATCCAGCGCGTTGATCGCAAGGCCCGCGTTATCCGCCCAGGGCTGCGGCAGGCGCTGGCCGAAGAAGTCCTGCACCTGCACCCACATGCGGTCGCTGAGCAGGTCGGTATCGGCGACCACCACCACGTTGATGCCGTCGGCCTGCTTGAGGCCATCCTTGCGACCCTCGATACCCTCGGGGAAGGCCGAAGCCGCCGGGCCGCTGATGCGCGCCGCCAAGGTATAGCGCTCGCCGGTCGGGTTGAGTTCGCGCAGCAGTTCTTCCGGGTTGGCCAGCATGCCGAAACGGTTGGCATCGAAGGGCATGGCGTACTCGGAGCTCTGCAGCAGCGGTACCAGCTTGGTCTTGGCACCTTCCAGCGGTTCCAGAATGCCCGGCGTGGCCAGGGTGACATTCTCCAGCGCGCTGGTGATCACGTCGCTCTGGTCCAGGGCACGCTTGGGCAGGTTGAGCCAGGCCACATGGCGCACAGGGCGCTGTTCCTGGCCAATGCCCACGGACATGGCATAGGAGTGGTCGCCGAGTACCTTGCCCGGCACCAGACGCAGGCCCCAGGCCTTGAACAGCGGTTCCAGATCGGAAGCCTTGTCCGGCGCCTCACCCGGCATGCCCATGCCGGTGTCGGCTTCGCTGAACGGGTCGACGAAGGCCAGCAGCTTGCCGCCGCGCAGGACGAACTGGTCGATGGCGTACAGCGTCTGCTCGGGCAAGTGCTTGGGATGAATCAGCAGCAGCACCGAGACCTTCTCCGGAATCTGATCGATGTCGCTCTTGAGGGTCTCGACCTTGAACAGCTGACGGATCTGCTCCATCACCATCCACGGCGGGGTCGGCTGGCGCTGCATCATGTCGAAGCCGCCGTTGACCTGCAGTCCCGAGAGCAGACCGACCACCGGCCGCTGCGGATTGGCCAGACCCTGGATCAGCCGGCTCAGCTCGTACTCGAGGAACTCTTCCTGATCGAGCTGGAAGAACGGGATGATCTGACTGTCCTTGGCCGCGTTGGTGCCGGCCAGGCCGAAGTAGATCGAGTCGCCGCCTTCACGCAGCGGAATCGCCTGCAGACCGAACTCGGCGGCCTTGTCCTCGTCCTCGGAGAACGGCTCGGGGTCGACGATATGCAGCTTCAGCTTGCCGTCGGCCACCTGCTCGTAGGCCTTGAGCAGCTCCTCCACGCGCTTGGCGTAGTTGCGCAGGCCCACCAGATCGCGGGCGGTCTTGTCCGAATAGAAGAAGTACAGCTCCACCGGCTCCTTCAGTTCGCCAAGAATCTGCTTGGTGCCGTCGGAGATGGTGTAGAGCTTCTGCTCGGTCAGGTCCAGACGCGCGCCGGTCAGGGTCAGCGCGCTGAAGCTGTTGAAGGCAAGAAAGGCCAGGGCGATCAGCAGCAGCCCGGCACTGGAATACATCAGTTTCTTCATGGTCAGTCAGCCTTCTTCAGATCAACCACCACCGCGGTGGCAGCCAGCCAGGCGGCAATCAGGGTGACGAAATACAGCAGGTCGCGCAGGTCGATGACGCCCTTGCTGATGGCTTCGAAGCGGGTCAGGAAGCTCAGCGAGGCAATCGCATCCAGCACCAGTTGCGGTGCCCAGGCGCTGAAGGCATCCAGCACCAGCGGGAAGCCGCTGACGATGAACAGGAAGCTCACCACCACGGCGAGGATGAAGGCGATCACCTGGTTCTTGGCCAGCGCCGACATGCACGAACCGATGGCCAGGAAGCCCCCGGCCATCAGCCAGCTGCCCAGATAACCGGTGAAGATGGCGCCGTTGTCAGGCTGACCGAGGTAGTTGACCGTGATGATCATCGGGAAGGTCAGCAGCAGTGCGATGCCGGCGAACACCCAGGCAGCGAGGAACTTGCCGGTAACCGCTTCGAAACGGGTGATCGGCAGGGTCATCAGCAGCTCGATGGAGCCGGACTTGCGCTCCTCGGCCCACAGGCGCATGGCAATGGCCGGCACCAGGAACAGGTAGAGCCAGGGATGGAAGTTGAAGAACGGCTGCAGATCGGCCTGGTTACGCTCGAAGAAGCCGCCCAGGTAGAAGGTGAACACCCCGGAAAGCACCAGGAAGATCACGATAAACACATAAGCCAGCGGAGTGGCGAAGTAACTGCCCAGCTCGCGCTTGAAGATCACCGACAACTGTTTCATTGCGCCGCTCCCCGGGTCAGCGTGCGGAACACTTCATCCAGACGTCCGCGTTCGACGTCCAGCTCCTTGATCGACCAGCCGCGCTCGCGGATCAGCTCGTTGACCGCGCTGAAGATTACCGCGCCCGGCTGGGCCAGCACGGTCAGGCTGTGCTCGCGCTCGTTGCGCTCGACCCCTGCCACGCCCGGCAGTGCAGCCAGCGCCGCTTCGTCGAGGGCATCGGCACCGACCAGGGTCACCGCCTGGTGGTAACGCGAGCGGCTTTCCAGCTCGAACGGCGTGCCATCGGCCACCAGCTTGCCGCCGGCGATGATCACCGCGCGGGTGCAGACGGCCGAGACTTCCTCGAGGATATGGGTGGAGATGATGACGATCTTGTCCTTGGCCAGGCCCTGGATCAGCTGGCGCACCTGATGTTTCTGGTTCGGGTCCAGGCCGTCGGTGGGCTCGTCGAGAATCAGTACCTGCGGATCATGAAGGATCGCCTGGGCCAGACCGACGCGGCGCTTGAAGCCCTTGGACAGGGTCTCGATGCTCTGTTCCAGCACGGCTTCCAGCTCGACCTTGGCCGCCGCGCTGAGCACCTTCTCGCGCTTCTCGGCACCGCGGAAACCACGGACCTCGGCGATGAATTCGAGGAAGCCGCGGACCGTCATGTCGCCATAGCAAGGCGCGCCTTCAGGCAGATAACCGATCTGCTGCTGAGCCTTGAGGGTCTGTTTCTGGATATCGAAGCCGAGCACGCTGGCGCTGCCGGAAGTCGGGGCCAGGAAGCCGGTGAGCATTTTCATGGTGGTGGACTTGCCGGCGCCGTTGGGGCCGAGGAAGCCCAGCACCTCGCCGCGCTCGACCCGGAAGGACAGGTTGTCCACCGCCGTGTGCTGAGCAAATCGCTTGGTCAGATTTGTTATTTCGATCATGGTCTCTCGCCACTCCGGATAACCCGCCGCACCGCCTGCATGGCCGCGCGACCAGGGATTCAACGCCGCCGGACTATATGAGCACGGGCGGCGGCTATGCAAGACACTTGCAGCCCGTAAAAGTTGCAAAAGAAAACCGTAAATTCAGACAGTTAGCTGCGTTTTGCGGGCAGGCGGCGAATCCGGCACACTTAGCGCCCCTGAGCTCCGGCTATCCAGATCAGAATTCGTATGACCCGCTCCCCGCTTCGTCGCCTTGCCTTCGGTACCCTGCGCCGCCTGATGGCGCCCTTTGTGCGTTCCGAAACCATCAACCAGTCGGCCTTTACGCTGAAGATCGACCCGGCCCGACCGGTCTTCTACGTGCTGCAGCAGCCCTCTGCCAGCGACCTGGCGGTGGTCGATGCCGAATGCCGCAAGGCCGGCCTGCCACGCCCGGTACTGCCGATGGCGATCAGCGGTCGCGAAGAACCCATGGCCTTCTTCTACCTGACTCCGGGCCCCGGCTGGTTCGGCGGCCAGGACAAGCGCGGCATCTCGCCCACCCTGCAGCGTCTGGTGCAGTCGCTGGAGCTGAACAGCGAGGCCGAGGCGCAGATCATTCCGGTCAGCGTGTTCTGGGGCCTGTCACCAGACAGCGAATCGAGCCCGTGGAAGCTGCTGTTCGCCGACAGCTGGGGCGTGACCGGGCGTCTGCGCAAGCTGTTCCGCATTCTCGTGCTGGGCCGCAAGACCCGCGTGCAGTTCGCCGAGCCGATTCAGCTGCGCGAGCTGGTCGATCAGAAGAAGGACGGCGAGCGCACACTGCGCATGGTCCAGCGCATCCTCAGGGTGCACTTCCGCAACCAGAAGACCGCGGTGATCGGCCCTGACCTGTCGCACCGCCGTACCCTGGTCAAGGGGCTGGTGCATACGCCAGGCGTGAAGGCGGCGATTGCCGAGGAACTGGCGCGCGAGCCCAAGCTGGATCAGGAAAAGGCCGAAGCCCTGGCGCTCAAGTACGCCAACGAGATCGCCTCGGACTACTCCTACCCGGTAATCCGCTTCCTCGAAGTCGTCCTCTCCTGGTTCTGGAACAAGCTCTACGAGGGCATCCAGGTCAACAACATCGCCGGCGTGCAGGAAGCCGCGCACGGCCATGAGGTCATCTATGTGCCCTGCCACCGCAGCCACATCGACTACCTGGTGCTGTCCTACCTGCTGTTCACCAACGGTCTGACCCCGCCGCACATCGCCGCCGGGATCAACCTCAACATGCCGATTGTCGGTGGCATCCTGCGCCGCGGCGGCGCCTTCTTCATGCGCCGCACCTTCAAGGGCAACCCGCTGTACACGGCGGTCTTCAACGAATACCTGCACACCCTGTTCACCCGTGGTTTCCCGGTGGAGTACTTCGTCGAAGGTGGCCGTTCGCGCACCGGGCGCATGCTGCAGCCCAAGACCGGCATGCTGGCCATCACCCTGCGCAGCTTTGCCCGCGACTCGCGCCTGCCCATCGTCTTCGTGCCCGTCTACATCGGCTACGAGCGCGTGTTCGAGGGCCGCACCTACCTGGGCGAGCTGCGCGGCGCGACCAAGAAGAAGGAGTCGCTGCTGGACCTGTTCAAGGTGTTCAGCGCCCTCAAGCAGCGCTTCGGCAAGGTCTCGGTGAATTTCGGCGAGCCGATCAAGCTGGCCGAGTTCCTCGACCGCGAACAACCGGACTGGCGCACACCGCAGGCCGACCCGCTGGCCCGCCCAGCCTGGCTGAGCCAGGCCAGCAACCGCCTGGCCGACGAAGTGGCCCGCCACCTCAACGACGCCGCCGCGGTCAATCCGGCCAACCTGGTGGCCCTGGCCCTGCTCTCCACCAGCCGCCTGGCGCTGGACGAGCAGGCCCTGCTGCGCGTGCTCGACCTGTTCCTCGCCCTGCTGCGCCAGGTGCCCTACTCGCCCTATGCCACCCTGCCACAGGGCAACGCGGCGGAGCTGATCGAGTACGTGAAGAGCCTAAAGCTGGTCTCCGAACAGCAGGACGCCCTCGGCCGCATCCTCTATCTGGATGAGCAGAACGCGGTGCTGATGACCTACTACCGCAACAACATCCTGCACATTTTCGCCCTGCCGGCGCTGCTGGCGAGCTTCT
>CALMID010000522.1 GCA_937863915.1 uncultured Pseudomonas sp. | reverse complement strand
TGGTCAGATTACCAGCGGCGCCAGCCTGCATCAAACGCGTGGGGAACGGATCGGCCTCGCACACGGTGACGGCAACGACTTTGGTATCGGGATGGCTGTGCTGCAGCTTGCGGGTGGCCTCAAGACCGCCGATGCCGGGCATCTTGACGTCCATGAGAACGACGTCTGGCTTGAGTTCGCGAACTTTCTTCAGGGCTTCCTCGCCCGTCTCGGCTTCACCGACCACGTGCAGGCCACTGATATCAGCCAGCATGCGGGTAATGCCTGTGCGAACCAGATCGTGGTCATCGACCACCAGAACACGAATCACACATCACCTCGCCTACACGCGAGCCGCCATCCATGCAGCGGTCTTGTTCGGAATGCCAGACGGGCTGTTGCCTGTCGCTCTGGCTCGCCTGCGACAGGTGCAGGCAGAGCAAATATGGCGGAAGCGGTGAGATTCGAACTCACGGAAGAGTTTCCCCTTCGACGGTTTTCAAGACCGTTGCATTCAACCGCTCTGCCACGCTTCCGGCGTATGCGGGCGGCAATACTACCGCAACCGTTTCGCCTTTCAAATAGTTGATTTGCCGGCATTTCGGTCGTGTCTCGGAGAAAGCGCACGGCTTCGCAACAACCTGATAAATACCCGTGGTTGGTTGTCGCAGGGGATTTGCTATGCTCGCCTCAAACCCTGGCCAGGGACTGTCCAATCACTGGGAGTGATGTCATGCAACAACAACCCTATTCCATCGAGCAACTGCAGGGTGAGCAGACGCAGGTCAGCTCTGTACTGCGCAACACCTACGGCCTGCTGGCCATGACCCTTGGCTTCAGCGGCCTGGTCGCCTACATGGCGCAGCAGATGAATGCGGCCTATCCGAACGTGTTCGTTGTGCTGATCGGTTTCTACGGTCTGTTCTTCCTGACCGTCAAGCTGCGCAATTCGGCCTGGGGGCTGCTGTCGACCTTCGCCCTGACCGGTTTCATGGGCTACACGCTCGGCCCGATCCTCAACCGCTACCTGGGCATGGCCAATGGCGGTGAAGTGATCACCGCCGCCTTTGCCATGACGGCGCTGGTGTTCTGCGGCCTGTCGGCTTATGTGCTGACTACCCGCAAGGACATGAGCTTCCTCAGCGGCTTCATTACTGCCGGTTTCTTTGTCCTGCTGGGCGCCACGCTGGTGAGCATCTTCTTCCAGATCAGCGGCCTGCAACTGGCGATCAGTGCCGGTTTCGTGCTGTTCTCCTCGGCGGCGATTCTCTACCAGACCAGCGAGATCATTCACGGTGGCGAGCGCAACTACATCATGGCGACCATCAGCCTGTATGTGTCCATCTACAACCTGTTTGTCAGCCTGCTGCAGATCTTCGGCATCATGGGCAGTGATGACTGATCAAGCCGTGCCTGGAGAAGCCCGCTTCGGCGGGCTTTTTCATGCCTGTTCGCCGGTAAACGGCGTTATCATGCGCGGCATCATGGATTGCCAGTGACGCCGATGAAATTTGCCATCGCCCTGCACGCCCCTGCCCACTGCCCGGCGGCCCGCCGCGCCTTGCGCTTTGCCGAGGCTGCGCTGGCTGGCGGCCACGAAATAGTGCGTCTGTTCTTTTATCAGGACGGTGTTCACAGCGCATCCAGTACAGTGGTTAGCCCACAGGACGAACTGGATACCGCGCGGCAATGGCGCGAGTTTGTCGAGCGCCATCAGCTGGATGCGGTGGTCTGCATTGCTGCTGCGCTGCGCCGCGGCGAGCTGAACACAGAAGAAGCCCAGCGCTACCAACGCTCGGCGGCCAGTATCGATGCACCCTGGGCCCTGTCCGGCCTGGGCCAGCTGCATGAAGCGATCCAGCAGTGCGATCGCCTGATCTGCTTTGGAGGCAACTGATGGCCCAGTCACTCTTGCTGATCAGTCGCCAGGCGCCTTGGTCGGGCCCAGGCGCCCGCGAGGCGTTGGATATTGCCCTGGCGGGAGGCGCTTTCGACCTGCCACTGGCCCTGCTGTTTCTCGATGACGGCGTCTTCCAGCTGCGCAAGGATCAGCAGCCCGCGCTGCTGCAGCAGAAGAATCTGGCCGCCAACTTGCAGGCCTTGCCGCTGTTTGGTGTCGAAGAGCTCTATGCCTGCCAGCGCAGCCTGTGCGAGCGCGGGCTCAAGGTCGATGAGCTGGGTTTGCCGGTGAGCGTATTGGATGACGACGCCCTGCGTGCCCTGCTGGGCCGCTTCGACCAGGTGATGACGATCTGATGAGTACCCTGCATATCCTTGCCCATTCGCCCTTTGCCGACAGCCGTCTGGCCAGTTGCCTGCGTCTGCTAAGCGGCGATGATGGCCTGCTGCTGTGTGGCGATGCGGTGTATGCCCTGCAGAACGGGACGCGCAATTGCCAGGCGCTGGAGCTGATGCCGTCTTCCATCGGCCTGTATGCCCTGCAGGAAGACGTGCAGGCGCGCGCCCTGCAGGTGCCTGATCGCGTGCAGTGCATCGACTATCCGCAGTTTGTCGCGCTGACGCTGCAACATGCCAAGGTCAACAGCTGGCTATGACTGAATTGCTTGTCGATGGCCGGCGCATTGCGCTGGACCAGGATGGTTACCTCTGTGAGCTGACGGACTGGGCACCTGCCGTGGCGACGGCTCTGGCCCACGCCGAAGGTCTTTCGCTAACGCCAACGCACTGGGCAGTACTCGACGCCTTGCGCGAGTTCTATGCCGAGTTCCAGCTGTCGCCGGCTACCCGCCCGCTGGTCAAATACATCGCCCTCAAGCTGGGCCCCGAAACCGGCAACAGTGCCTGCCTCAATCAGCTGTTCAAGGGCACTCCCGCCAAGCTCGCGGCCAAGCTGGCCGGCCTGCCCAAACCGACGAATTGCATATGATCCTTGAAACTCCGCCCGAACATCCCTTTGCCGTATTTGTCCGCATCCTGGGTAAAGGCAAGCGCGGTGCTCGCGATCTGACCCGCGGGGAAGCCCGCGAAGCCATGGGCATGCTGCTCGATGGCCAGGCCGAGGATACCCAGCTGGGCGCCTTTCTCATGCTGCTGCGGCACAAGGAGGAAAGCGCCGAGGAGCTGGCCGGCTTCACCGAGGCTGTGCGAGAGCGTTTGCCGGTAAGTAGACTTGCCGTGGATATAGACTGGCCCAGCTACGCCGGCAAAAAACGTCACCTGCCCTGGTATCTGCTGGCGGCCAAGGCTCTGGCGGCCGGTGGTATTCGCATTTTCATGCATGGCGGCGGCGCCCATACCGCCGGCCGGATGTATGCCGAACAATTGCTGGCCGAGCTGGATATTCCGCTGTGCCGTGACTGGGACAGCGTCGAGCAGACGCTGAATAGCCAGCATCTGGCATTCATGCCCCTGGGCGACTGGATGCCCGGCTTGCAGCGCATGATCGACCTGCGTAATACGCTGGGCCTGCGCTCACCGATTCATTCGCTGGCACGCATCCTCAACCCGCTGGGCGCGCGCTGCGGCCTGCAGAGCATCTTCCATCCCGGTTATCAGGAGCCGCACCGCGAGGCGAGCCGCCTGCTGGGCGATCACTCTATCGTCATCAAGGGCGAAGGCGGCGAGATCGAGGTCAATCCGGACACGGCCAGCCACCTGTATGGCACCACTAATGGCGAAGCCTGGGATGAAGAATGGCCGGCGCTGTCGGCCCAGCGTCACGTCAAGCCGGAGCGGCTCGACTCGGCGCAGCTGGGTGCCTTCTGGCGGGGCGAGCTGGACGACGACTATGGCCGTCTGGCGGTGCTGGCAACCATGGCTCTGGCGCTGCGCGGACTGGGCGAGCCGCGTGAAACCGCCTTGCAACGGGCCGAAGTCTTGTGGGCTGCGCGCCTGGCGTGATTACAAACCGGCCTGGGCGCCTTCGAACCAGGCCAGCTTTTCCCGCAGCCTGACAACCTCGCCGACAATGACCAGTGTTGGCGCGCGCACTTCATGTTCCGCGACCAGCTCGGCCAGATTGCTCAGAGTGCCGCTGTAGACACGTTGCTGCTGGGTGGTGCCCTGCTGAATCAGGGCGGCCGGCGTGCTGGCAGCACGGCCATGTGCGATCAGTTGCTGGCAGATGTCCGCCAGACCGGTCAGGCCCATGTAGAACACCAGGGTCTGGCTTGGGCTGACCAGATCCGCCCAGTTGAGATCGAAACTGCCATCCTTGCGATGACCGGTGACAAAACGCACCGACTGGGCATGGTCGCGGTGCGTCAGCGGAATACCGGCATAGGCGGCGCAGCCGGAGGCGGCGGTAATACCGGGGACGACCTGAAAAGGAATGCCTTCGGCGGCAAGCTCCTCGATTTCTTCACCGCCACGACCGAAGATGAACGGATCACCACCCTTGAGGCGCAACACCCGCTTGCCCTCCTTGGCCAGTTTGACCAACAGGCGGTTGATCTCCTCCTGCGGCACGGCATGTTCGGCGCGGCGCTTGCCGACATAAAGGCGCTCGGCATCGCGGCGGCACAGCTCGATGATGGCGGGCGCCACCAGACGGTCATAGAGCACCACATCGGCCTGCTGCATCAGGCGCAGGGCGCGGAAGGTCAGCAGATCGGGGTCGCCAGGGCCGGCGCCGACCAGATACACCTCGCCGAGGGCGCGTGGCACCGCGCCATTGACCTTGTCCTGCAGCAGGCGTTCGCCCTCGGCCAGTTTGCCGGCAAACACGCTTTCGGCAATCGGCCCCTGGAACACATCCTCCCAGAACACCCGGCGCTGCTGCACATCGGGGAACAGGCCTTTGACCTGGGCGCGGAACTTCTTGGCCAGACCGGCCAGCTGCCCATAGGTCGCTGGAATCCAGGTCTCGATCTTGGCGCGGATCAGCCGGGCCAGGACCGGTGCATCGCCGCCGCTGGTCACCGCGACGATCAGCGGCGAGCGGTCGACGATGGCTGGAAAAATCACACTGCACAGTGCCGGCGCATCGACCACGTTGACCGGGATACCGAGCCCCTTGCAGTCTTCGGAAATCCGCGCATTCAGTGGTTCGTCATCGGTGGCGGCAATCACCAGGCAGACGCCATGCAGATCGCGGGACTCATAACCACGCAGCTGCAGTTCCCCGGCGCCCTGCTCCACCATCTGACGCAACTCGTCACGGACTTCTGGCGTGACCACCCGCAGGCGGGCGCCGGCATCGCTCAGCAGGCGGGCCTTGCGCACGGCGACCTCGCCCCCACCGACAACCAGCACCAGACGATCCTTGAGTTTGTGGAACAGCGGCAGGAAATCCATGGGTTGATCTCACCAGAGGTAAAAAAACGGGGTGGCCTTCGCCACCCCGCATTGTCTAAAGCAATTCGGTATTAACCGATCACCTCGATACCGCCCATATAGGGCTTCAGCACTTCCGGCACGCGGATGCTGCCGTCGGCCTGCTGGTAGTTCTCCAGCACCGCGACCAGGGTGCGCCCTACAGCCAGGCCCGAGCCATTAAGTGTGTGCACCAGTTCCGGCTTGCCGGTTTCCGGGTTGCGGTAGCGTGCCTGCATACGACGCGCCTGGAAGTCGCCACAGTTGGAGCAGGAGGAAATCTCGCGATATTTG
>CALMID010000521.1 GCA_937863915.1 uncultured Pseudomonas sp. | reverse complement strand
CCCAAACTGGAGCCCATATGCACAGCCCATTGCTTCTCGAACCCCAAGCGCCTGCCGATGCCTGCGTGATCTGGCTGCACGGCCTGGGGGCCGACCGTTATGACTTCCAGCCGGTCGCCGAGGCCCTGCAGCAAGTTCTGCCCAGCACGCGTTTCATCCTGCCGCAGGCGCCGACCCGGCCGGTCACCATCAACGGTGGCTGGAGCATGCCCAGCTGGTACGACATCCTGGCCATGAGCCCGGCCCGCGCGATTGACCATGCCCAACTGGAGGAGTCCGGCGAACAGCTGATGCAACTGATCGAGCAACAGCGCGATGCCGGCATCGACCCACACCGCATCATCCTCGCCGGCTTTTCCCAGGGCGGCGCCGTGGTGCTGCACACCGCCTTTCTGCGCTGGCCGGGGCCACTGGGTGGCGTGCTGGCCCTGTCGACCTACGCGCCGACCTTCAGCAGCCCGCTGCAGCTGAGCGCCCAACAGCAACAGCTGGCCACGCTGTGCCTGCACGGTCGTCAGGATGAAGTCGTGCTGCCGGCCCTCGGCCGAGCCGCCCACGATGCCCTCAAGGAAGCCGGCGTGCCCGTCGAATGGCGCGACTACCCAATGGGCCACGAAGTGATCGAAGGGGAAATCGGCGCTATCGCCCAGTGGCTGCAGCAGCGCCTGAAGTCGGCCTGAAGTCGCACCGCCGGAAGGAATTAAGCCGTTGGTCGGAGAGCCCGGCAGTGACATTGCCAAGTCATAGTGCTGCACAATACTCATGGCTTGGCGTGCAAATAACCAACACGGAGTGTTGATCGTGCCCAGCTTCAGCTCCGCCGAGCGAACGTGCCCATGAAGCACGTCGACTGGCAAGCCGACCTGACCCGGCTCAGGCAAATGCGCCTGTTCCGCAACGTGACTGCCAGCAACCTCAAGCTGTTGCTCAGTGACGTGCGCGCCTATGCCCTGAACGATGGCGAAGTGCTGCTCTCTCCCTTCAGTCGCAACCACCATCTGTTCCTGGTACTGGAGGGCGAGCTGCGCATCTTCCTCGGCTCGCTGGACAACCAGCCACTGTCGAGTATCGGCCCTGGCGAGTGTGTGGGTGAAATCAGCTTCATCGACAACGCACCGCCCTCCGCCTACGCCATCGCCAACGGCCCCTGCCGCGTACTGCGCCTGCACCGCCGGGCGCTGACCAGCCTGTTCCAGCACTCGCCACAGTTGATGCAGAACCTCCTCAGCATGCTTTGCGAGCGGGTTCGCCAGGGCAACCAGATCATTCTCGACACCGAGCAGAATGCCAACATCGACACCCTCACCGGCCTGCACAACCGCCGCTGGCTGGAGCACACCTTCACCCGTGAAAGCACGCGCTGCGCATTCAATGACACGCCGCTGAGCCTGCTGATGATCGATGTCGATCACTTCAAGGCCTACAACGACGAGCACGGCCATCTGGCCGGCGACTACGCCCTGTGCCTGGTGGCCCATACCCTGCGCAGCCAGTTGCGGCCCAAAGACAGCATGACCCGTTACGGCGGCGAGGAGTTCGTCATTCTCCTGCCGGATCTCGACCATGATGAAGCACTGACCATCGGTGAACGCCTGCGCCAGAGCCTGGAAAAGATTCCTTCCTTCTATTCCCCCCTGGGCGTGCTGCCCGGCGTGACCATCTCCATCGGCCTCTCCTCGTACAGCCAGCGCGACACCCTGCACAACTTGCTGGCCCGCGCCGACAGCGCGCTGTACCGCGCCAAGCAGCAGGGGCGCAACTGCCTGTGCGGCTGATCCGCCCGGACTGCTAGAGTACGGGCACACTCGCCGCCAAGGACGCCCTCCATGCGTAAACGCCTGCTGATGACCGGAGCCAGTCTGCTGCTGGCCCTGGGCTTCTTCGCCCTGCCCAGCTTTCTCGACTACCGCATGAACAGTACCGCCGACCACGGCCCCTACCAGGCCAGCGCAGCGGCCCAGGCCCTGCACCGGCAGCTGTGGATCGCCGATCTGCACGACGACGCTCTGCTCTGGCAGCGTGATCCGCTGCAACGCCACAGCTATGGCCATGCCGATCTGCCACGTCTGCTGGAAGGCAATGTCGGCCTGCAGGTATTCGCCGCCGTGACCAAGACTCCGCGCGGCCTCAACTACACCAGCAATGCAGCCGACAGCGACAACATCACCCCGCTGGTCATTGCCCAGCGCTGGCCACGCGCCACCTGGAACAGCCTGCTGCAAAGGGCGCTGTATCAGAGCGAACGCCTGCAGCAAGCCGAGCGCGATAGCCAGGGCCTGCTGCAGATCGTCCGCAGCCGCGAGGAGCTGCGCCAGGCACTGGCGCGACGCAACCCCGAGCAGCCGACCCTGGCCGCCATTCTCGCCACCGAAGGTTTGCACCCGCTTGAAGGGCAGCTGGAAAACGTCGACGTACTGTTTGACGCTGGCTACCGCATCGCCGGCCTGACGCACTTCTTCGACAATGAACTGGGCGGCTCGGCCCATGGCCTGGAAAAGGGCGGGCTGACGCCCTTCGGTCGCGAGGTGGTCAAGCGCCTGGAACAACGCCACATGCTCATCGACCTGGCACATGCCTCCAAACCGATGATCGACGACGTCCTGGCCATGGCCACCCGCCCCCTGCTGGTTTCCCACACAGGCGTAGCCGGCACCTGCCCGGGGCCGCGCAACCTCAGCGACGAGCACCTGCGGCGCATTGCGGCAGG
>CALMID010000520.1 GCA_937863915.1 uncultured Pseudomonas sp. | reverse complement strand
GGCATTCAGGCCATTGCTGCGTGACGGCGAGAGCTGACGACCAAGGCCCAGTTCGGCAAACCAGGCCGGCAGGTCAAGCGTGGCCAGTTCCGCGGCGGACAGGCCGTTGACCCGCACCAGCAGCACGGCCAGCAGTCCGCGCAGCAGGCGGGCGTCGCTGGTCGCGCGAAACGCCAGAGCCGGGGTGCGTTGATCGGCGACCAGCCAGACCAGGCTCTCGCAGCCCTCTACCCGGTTGTGCTCGTTGCGTTCGGCTTCCTGCAGCGGTTCCAGGCGTTCGCCCCACTGCATCAGCAGGCGCGCGCGCTGCTCCCAGCCGGCGCAGGCGGTGAAGGCCTCGCGGGCCTGCTTGGCGGCGGCTGGCAGGCTCATCGCAGCAGCTCCAGTGCCTGGGCGAGGGCGGCGAACAGGCGCTGCAGGTCGCCCCCATCGTTGTACAGCCCCAGCGAAACCCGGGTGGCGCCGCTCAAACCCAGCTGCTTGAGCAGGGGCATGGCGCAGTGATGGCCGGTACGCACGCACACGCCCTGCTCGCTGAGCAGATGGGCCAGGTCGCTGCCGTGCACGCCGTCGACGGTGAAGCTGGCCAGGGCCAGTTGCGGGCTGCCCAGCAGTCGCAGACCGGGGATCTGGCTCAGGCCGGCGAGCAGGGCGTCGTGCAGGGCCTTTTCATGGGCGCTCACTGCGAGCGGATCGAGGCTGCTCAGGTAGTCCAGCGCGGCACCCAGGGCCAGGACGCTGCCAATGGCCGGCGTGCCCGCCTCGAAGCCCAGTGGCAGTGGCCGAAAGCGGGCCTGCTGATAGTCACAGTCGAGCACCATCTCGCCACCGAACTGCCAGGGCTGCAGGTGCTGGGCCGCGGCGCTTCTGGCGTAGAGCACGCCGCAACCTTCGGTGCTGTAGAGCTTGTGGGCGGAAAAGACATAGAAGTCGCAGTCCAGTGCCTGCACATCCGGGCGCTGGTGCACGGCACCCTGGGCGCCATCCACCAGGGTCAGTGCGCCTTGCTGCCGGGCCAGTGACAGCAGCTCGTCGACGGGTGTCCAGGCGCCCAGTACGTTGGACAGCTGGCTGACGGCCAGCAAACGGGTACGCGGGCCGATCAGCTGGCGTGCCTGCGCCAGATCGATCTGCCCGTGGCTGTCCAGCGGCAGCACTACGAGGGTCAGGCCGCGGCGCCGGGCCAGTTGCTGCCAGGGCAGCAGGTTGGCGTGGTGTTCCAGGGCGCTGATGACGATCTCATCGCCCGCCTGGAAGTAACTCTCCAGGCCATAGGCCAGCAGGTTGATCGCCTCGGTGGTGCCGCGGGTGAAGATGATCTCCTGGCTACCGGCAGCATTCAGCCAGCCGGCTATCTGGCTGCGAACGGCCTCGAAGGCGCGGGTGGCGCGGTCGCCTGGCAGGTGCTGGGCGCGGTGCACATTGGCGGCGCCGCCGGCGTAGTAGGCCTGCAGAGCGTCGAGCACGGCCTGCGGCTTCTGCGCGGTGGCGGCGCTGTCGAGATAGGTCTGCCCCTCGGCCGCGAGGGCAAGGATGCCGGGAAAGTCGGCGCGCCAGGGGGAGGTCAGTTGCATGGGATTCAAGGTCTCAGGCGGTGGGCTTGAGTATAAATAGACAGGCCGGGCATCAGCCCGGCCTGTCGCCTGCAAACGTCAACATGACAATGAAGCATTCAGCTCCATCATCAGTTGTGGGCGTGCAGGGCCTCGTTGAGCTCGATGGCGCTCTTGTTGGTCTTGCACTCCACTGCGCCGGTCTGTGAGTTGCGGCGGAACAGCAGGTCCGGCTGGCCGGCCAGTTCGCGGGCCTTGAGCACCTTGACCAGAGCGTTCTGGTCATCGAGCAGGGCCACCTTGGTGCCGGCGGTGATGTACAGGCCGGATTCCACGGTGTTGCGATCACCCAGCGGAATGCCGATACCGGCGTTGGCGCCGATCAGGCAGCCTTCACCCACGCTGATGATGATGTTGCCGCCACCGGACAGGGTGCCCATGGTCGAGCAGCCGCCGCCCAGGTCGGAGCCCTTGCCGACGAACACGCCAGCGGAGATGCGGCCCTCGATCATGCCCGGGCCCTGGGTGCCGGCGTTGAAGTTGATGAAACCTTCGTGCATCACGGTGGTGCCTTCGCCCACGTAGGCGCCCAGGCGCACTCGGGCGGCATCGGCAATGCGCACGCCGCTCGGCACCACGTAGTCGGTCATCTTCGGGAACTTGTCCACCGAGAACACTTCCAGCAGCTCGCCACGCAGGCGTGCGCGCAGCTGGCGCTCGCCCAGTTCGGCGAGGTCGACCGCGCCCTGGCTGGTCCAGGCCACGTTCGGCAGCAGCGGGAAGATGCCGGCCAGGGACAGGCCATGCGGCTTGACCAGGCGATGGGACAGCAGGTGCAGCTTGAGGTAGGCCTCGGGCGTGCTGGACAGTTCCTTGTCTTCGGCGATCAGGGTGACCACCAGCGGCTTGTGGCTCTGGGTCATGCATTCCAGAACGGCGGCCTGCTCGATGAAACCGGCAGCCTGTACGGCTTCGGCCAGACCGGCGACGGTACCGATGTCCATGCTGATGGCCTGGTTGCCGCCCTGATAGTTGATCTTGCTGGTGACGGCATGGACCAGCTCGGCCGGCGGGTTGAGCAGCGGCTGCGGGTAGTACACCTCGAGCCACTGGCCCTGCTGGTTCTGGGTGCCGATGCCGAAGGCCAGGGCGAACAGTTGCTGTGACATGGAAAGCTCCTTGGGTCTTTAAATCGGATCAGGCCAGGGCCTGGGCATACAGCTCGGGCTTGAAGCCGAGCAGGGTGCGCTCGCCCAGGTCGAGGACCGGGCGCTTGATCATGGAAGGCTGGGCCAGCATCAGGGCAATGGCTTTGGCCTGGTCGAGGTCCTGCTTGTCCGCCTCGTCGAGCTTGCGGAAGGTGGTGCCGGCGCGGTTGAGGACCTTGTCCCAGCCGTGTTCGTCGCACCACTTCTGCAGGTTGGCGGCGTCGATGGCGCTGACCTTGTAGTCGTGGAAGGCATAGCTCACGCCATGCTCGTCGAGCCAGGTGCGCGCCTTCTTCATGGTGTCGCAGGCTTTGATGCCGTAAAGGGTGATGCTCATGCCGGCTGCCCCTGAATAAAGCGGCGGATGCGCTCGGCGGCTTCGATGCACTCGGCCAGCGGCGCGACCAGGGCCATGCGGATGCGCCCGGCGCCGGGGTTCAGGCCACTGACCTCGCGCGACAGGTAGGAGCCAGGCACCACGGTGACGTGCTGCTGGGCGAACAGCTCGCGGGTGAAGGTGGTGTCGTCGCCCGGGGTCTTCGCCCATAGGTAGAAGCTGCCATCGGGGCGCTGCACATCCATGACCGGCGCGAGGATGTCCAGTACGGCTGTGAACTTGGCACGGTATTGCTCGCGGTTGGCGCGCAC
>CALMID010000519.1 GCA_937863915.1 uncultured Pseudomonas sp. | reverse complement strand
GAGGCGGTGTCGCGCCTGGGCGAAGTGGCCGAAGGCGTCAATACCCTGCGTGTGCTCAAGGCCCGCGCCGAGCTGTTGGAGGTCTACATGCCGCTGGTCAGTGGTCTGCATGCGATCCTGTTCGAAGGTCGTACCTTGCAGCAGGTTATCGGCCTGTTGATGAGCGGTGAACCGAAGACCGATGTCGATTTCATCACGGCTGATGACTTCTAAGAGTCGGTTCTGGGCTGACAGTTTCTAACCTGTGGAGGTGTTTATGAGCGAGCCGGAAAAGCAACTCGAACGTGAATCGATGGGGCTGCGCATTGTCTGGATGCTGGTGTTTGTCGTGGTCTGGCAACTGGCGGAAATTCTGCTCGGCGCGGTGGTGCTGTTGCAGCTGGGGTATCGCATCTTCTACGGTGCGCCGAGTGCCGCGCTGCTCGGATTTGGTGACAGCCTGAGCCAGTACCTGGCGCAGATTGGCCGTTTCGGCACCTTCAACAGTGACGAAAAACCCTGGCCCTTTGCTGACTGGCCGGTGCCTGCCGCACCGCAGGGTGAAGCGCCCCATGTGATCGAGCCTGCGCCGCACCCGGTGCGCGACGAAGAACCCAAGCTGTGAAGCTCTGGCTGCTGCGTCATGGCGAGGCCGAGCCGCATGCCGCCAGCGATGCGCAGCGGCGCCTGACCGAGCGCGGCATTCGTGAAGTTCGCCTGAGTGCCGAGTCCCTGCGCGGCGTTGGTGTGCAGCGGGTGCTGGTCAGCCCTTATCGGCGTGCCCAGGAAACCGCGCAGCTGGTGATGCAGGTGACGGGGCTTGATTGCCCGCTGGTGACGGTCGACTGGCTGACCCCGGACACCGACCCACAGCGGGTCATCAATCAACTCGATGACAGTGCCGAGATCCAGCTGCTGGTAGCTCACCAGCCGCTGCTCGGTGAACTGGCCGGCTTGCTGCTGCATGGCCATCGGGGCGACCCACAGCCGTTTCGCACCGCTGGCCTGCTGGCGCTGCAGGGGCCGGCGGCCATGGCCGGGTTGATGGAGCGCTGCCGCGACTAAGCGTTGACCATTCAAACGTTGGTCATTGTTGCGACATTGGATCAATGCGTTGCCATTTGTAAGCACCGGCAGGCTGCCGGTGCTTACCATCTTTCCTGCGTGCGCAGGAAAACCTCTTTTTTATCAAACGCCTAACCTGAAATTACGGCGGTGGTCTGGCCATTGCGCGGCATTTGATTAGCCGATTTGTGCTGGCCTGGGCACTTGCCAGTCACTCTCTGTCCGTGGAATAGTCAAACCAAGCAAGTGCTTGGTAGTTCCCGATAAAAACGACAAAGGGAGAGTGCCCCGTGGTTACTGCTGTCCGTTTACCGCTGGATTGGTTTTACGAGCGCGAAGCGCAACATCCGAACAAGCGTTACCTGGTCCAGCCCATGAGCGGCGGACAGCTGCAGGAGCTGACCTGGGGCGAGGTCGGCGAACAGGCGCGGCGCGCGGCCAACTGGCTGCGAGCGCTGGAGCTGCCACAGGGCAGCCGCGTGGCAATCATCTCGAAGAACTGCGCGCACTGGATCATTGCCGACCTGGCGATCTGGATGGCCGGGCATGTGTCGGTGCCGCTGTACCCCAATCTCACCGCCGAATCGGTGCGCCAGGTGCTGGAGCATGCCGAGGTGCAGGTCGCCTTCATCGGCAAACTCGACGAATGGCCGGCCATGGCGCCGGGCGTGGGCGAGCATATCCGTACCGTGGCGCTGCCGCTGCACCCGCACGGGCGCTTCAATGCCATGTGGGATGAACTGCAGGAAGGTTCGCCAATCCAGGACAGCCCGCGGCCGGCGGCCGATCAGCTGGCCACCATCATCTACCCCTCCGGCACCACCGGCATGC
>CALMID010000518.1 GCA_937863915.1 uncultured Pseudomonas sp. | reverse complement strand
GCGAGATATCCAGGCCGCCCAGGTTCGGAATCAGCTTGCGGAAGGGGGCCAGCACGGGCTCACACAGCTGATTGACCAGCTGCGCGCCGGGGTTGTAGCTGCCGGGGGCGACCCAGGAGAGGATCACGCTGACGATCAGGGCGAAGAAGAACACCTTGATGAACAGCGAGGTGACGCCAATGATCGACCAAATCAGCAACTGCCCGGCCAGTCCCAGAATGTCGGCGCCATAGCCCATCAGCAGCAGGGTCAGTGCCATCAGCAGCAGTTGCACGATGATGGCCAGGATCAGCGAGGCCAGGTCCAGGCCGGCCAGCCCCGGGATCAGCCGGCGCAGCGGGCGCACCAGCGGCTGGGTGGCGCGCACCACGAACTGGCTGAGCGGGTTGTAGAAGTCGGCCCGCACCAGTTGCAGGATGAAGCGCAGCAGGACGATCAGCAGATACAGGCTGCCAAGGGTCTGCAGGATATAGATGACGGCAGTGTTCAATCCGGTCATGGTCTGCTCCTTTTACTGGCCGAGTTGCTCGGCCATTTCGGCCGAACGGTCGGTGGCGGCCTGCATGGCCTGGGCGGTCAGTGCTTCGAAGCCGCCGGCCTGGAAGGTCTTGATGGCCGCTTCGGTGGTGCCGTTGGGGGAGGTGACGCGGCGGCGCAGCTCGGCGGCGTCGACATCGCTCTCGCAGGCCATGCGCGCGGCACCCAGGGCGGTGTGCAGGGTCAGTTGTTCCGCGGTGGCGCGGGGCAGGCCGAGTTTCTCGCCGGCGGCGGTCATGGCCTCGATCAGCAGGAAGAAATAGGCCGGGCCGCTGCCGGAAACAGCGGTTACCGCGTCGATCAGCGCCTCATCCTCCAGCCACAGGGCCAGGCCGACGGCCGAGAGCAGTTGCTCGGCCTGCTGGCGCTGTTCGGCCGACACTTCGGCATTGGCATACAGACCGCTCACACCCTGACGCAGCAGGGCGGGTGTGTTGGGCATGCAGCGGACAATCGGGCGCTGGCCGAGCCAGTTGGCCAGACTGGCACAGCTGATGCCGGCCGCGATGGAGACGATCAGCTGACCCTCGCTCAGGCTGGGTGCCAGCTCCAGACACACCGCTTTCATGACCTGCGGCTTGACCGCCAGCACGATGACATCGGCACCACGCACCGCCTCGGCATTGTCGGCAAAAACCTCGATGCCGTGCTCGCCGACAACCTTGGCGCGCTGCTCGGCACCGGGCTCGCTGGCGCACAGCTGGCTGGCCGCCAGGCCCTGGGCGCGCAGGCCGCCGATCAGGCTGGCGGCCATGTTGCCGGCGCCGATAAAGGCAATGCGGGGCTGTTTCATAGTCATTCCTTCAAAAGGTCAGTGAGTGGGCGCGCCGTAGTCGCGGGCGCCAAACAGGGCGGTACCGATGCGCACCCAGGTGGCGCCTTCGGCAATCGCCGCTTCCAGATCGTCGCTCATGCCCATGGACAGGACATCAAGCCCAAGGTTCAGGTCGTCGCGCAGCTGGCGCAGGCGCGCACAGGCGGCATGCTGCTGGGCAACGTCGCGGGTGGGTTCGGGGATGGTCATCAGGCCGCGCAGGCGGAGGTTGGGCAGCTGGCTGACCGCCAGGGCCAGGGCCGGCAGCTCCTCGGGGGCGCAGCCGGACTTGCTGGCCTCGCCACTGACATTGACCTGCAGGCAGATATTCAGCGGCGGCAAGTGCGCGGGGCGTTGTTCGGACAGGCGCTGGGCGATTTTCAGGCGGTCCACCGAATGCACCCAGGCGAAATGCTCGGCGATAGGACGGGTCTTGTTCGACTGGATCGGGCCGATGAAGTGCCAGGTCAGCGCCAGATCGCTCAGTTCGGCCTGCTTGTTCAGCGCTTCCTGCAGGTAATTTTCACCGAAGTCGCGTTGCCCGCAGGCATGCGCTTCGCGCACGGCGGCGGCCGGCTTGGTCTTGCTCACGGCCAGCAGGCCGACCGTCTCCGGATCGCGGCCACAGGCTTGCGCGGCCTCACGGATCCGCGTGCGAACCTTTGCAATATTCTTTGCTATGGTGGACATTAATCCGCACCTTTTGCCTGTATGCCGCGAATTGGCGGCATTCTACCTGCTTGCTTGTGATTGGGGAGTCCCATGGATATTACCGAGCTGCTGGCGTTCAGCGCCAAGCAAGGCGCTTCGGACCTGCACCTCTCGGCCGGTCTGCCGCCGATGATTCGTGTCGACGGCGACGTGCGCCGCATCAACCTGCCGCCGCTGGATCACAAGCAGGTGCACGCGCTGATCTACGACATCATGAACGACAAGCAGCGCAAGGATTACGAAGAGTTCCTCGAGACCGACTTCTCCTTCGAAGTGCCGGGCGTGGCGCGCTTCCGCGTCAACGCCTTCAACCAGAACCGCGGTGCCGGTGCGGTATTCCGGACCATTCCTTCCAAGGTGCTGACCATGGAAGACCTCGGCATGGGCGAGATCTTCAAGAAGGTCTCCGATGTGCCGCGCGGCCTGGTGCTGGTCACCGGCCCGACCGGTTCGGGTAAGTCGACCACCCTGGCGGCCATGCTCGACTACCTGAACAACAACAAGTACCACCACATCCTCACCGTCGAAGACCCGATCGAATTCGTTCACGAGTCGAAGAAGTGTCTGGTCAACCAGCGCGAGGTGCACCGCGACACCCTCGGCTTCAACGAGGCACTGCGCTCGGCACTGCGTGAAGACCCGGACATCATCCTGGTGGGTGAGATGCGCGACCTGGAAACCATCCGTCTGGCGCTGACCGCGGCGGAAACCGGTCACCTGGTCTTCGGCACCCTGCACACCACCTCCGCGGCCAAGACCATCGACCGTATCGTCGACGTGTTCCCCGCCGAGGAAAAGTCCATGGTTCGCTCCATGCTGTCCGAGTCGCTGCAGGCGGTTATCTCGCAGACCCTGCTGAAGAAGATCGGCGGAGGTCGTGTCGCGGCTCACGAGATCATGATCGGCACCCCGGCGATCCGTAACCTGATTCGCGAAGACAAGGTGGCGCAGATGTATTCGGCGATCCAGACCGGCGGCTCGCTGGGCATGCAGACCCTGGACATGTGCCTGAAGAACCTGCTGGCCAAGGGCTTGATCAGCCGCGAGGCCGCGCGCGAAAAAGCCAAGATTCAGGAAAACTTCTAATAGCGGTCTGGCTGACCGACCGAGGATTGCATGGAATTTGAAAAGCTTCTGCGCCTGATGGTGGAAAAGGGCGGCTCCGACCTGTTCATCACCGCCGGCATTCCGCCGTCGATGAAGGTCAATGGCAAGGTCATGCCGGTGACCAAGAACCCGCTGTCGCCGGAGCAGACCCGCGAAACCGTGATGGGCGTGATGAACGAGGCCCAGCGCCGCGAGTTCGCCGAGAAGCACGAGTGCAACTTCGCCATCAGCGCCCGCGGCATCGGCCGTTTCCGTGTCAGTGCCTTCTACCAGCGCAACCTGGTGGGCATGGTACTGCGCCGCATCGAAACCAATATCCCGACCACCGAAGACCTCAAGCTGCCGGAAATCGTCAAGAAGCTGGCCATGACCAAGCGTGGTCTGGTGCTGTTCGTGGGTGCCACCGGTACCGGTAAGTCGACTTCGCTGGCTGCCATGATCGGTTACCGCAACAAGAACTCCACGGGTCACATCATTTCCATCGAGGACCCGATCGAATACATCCACCAGCATCAGGGCTGCATCGTCACCCAGCGTGAAGTGGGCATCGATACCGAATCCTTCGAAGTGGCGCTGAAGAACACCCTGCGCCAGGCGCCGGACGTGATCCTGATCGGCGAGGTGCGGACCCGCGAGACCATGGACTACGCGGTGGCCTTCGCCGAAACCGGTCACCTCTGTCTGGCGACCCTGCACGCCAACAACGCCAACCAGGCGCTGGACCGCATCATCAACTTCTTCCCCGCCGACCGTCAGCAGCAGGTGTGGATGGATTTGTCGCTGAACCTCAAGGCCATCGTCGCCCAGCAACTGGTGCCGACGCCGGATGGCAAAGGTCGCCGTGCGGTGATCGAGGTGCTGATCAATACCCCGCTGGCCGCCGACCTGATCCGCAAGGGTGAGGTGCACGAGCTCAAGGCGCTGATGAAGCGCTCCACCGAGCAGGGCATGCAGACCTTCGATCAGGCGCTCTATGCCCTGTATTCCCAGGGCGAGATCACCTACGAGGATGCGTTGGCCCACGCGGATTCGGCCAACGACCTGCGCCTGATGATCAAGCTCGGCTCGGAAACCGATGGCGAGCACCTGACCAGCTCCAGCAACGGACTCAGTCTGGAAGTGGCGGAAGAAGACCCGCACGCCCGGCGTTTCCGCTAGGGCTGCCGTCGTCCGTGGCTCGGTGACGAATGCGTTTGCCGGGCTGCCGGGCGACGCTCTCGGCCTGGCCGTCGCGTTGTGCACCGGCCCTGGCCTGACTCATCAGTTGCGGTATCAGCATCCCCTCGGGCAGGTTTTTCCAGAAACGCACCGGCAGATTGCTTTCCAGTGCGCTGCGGTTGAGCCGTGCGGGGTTGAAGGTGCTGCCGTAATACGCCAGCCACAGGGCTTCCCCCTGATCCTCGGGCGCCTGCGCCAGGCGCTGCCATTCTGTCGGGCAGGGGCGCTCGTAATGGAGCCGCTGACCATCCCAGTACACGCCATCCTGAGGTGTTGCAATCAGCCAGGTACTGCGCCCCAGGCGCTCGACGAAATGGCTGCTGGCACTGGCGAGGATGTCGTGAGCCGGCTCGTGCCAGGCCACAAACTGCGGGCCGTTGGCGTTATCCGGGAGCGGATGGAAACGCAGGAAGGCATGCAGGTGATGGGCTTCGCGGCGAACCGCCTTGATTCGTTTGTGCAGCTGGCTGCCGTCGATATCACCCGGCAGCATGGCGCTGCGATCACCCTCGGTCACTCGCCAGAGAATCCGGTAGAGCAGGCTCCAGCGATCCTCCACGCGAAAGCGTGCAGCGCTCTCCAGCAGTTCCAGTAACTGCCGCGGAACCCGGGGCGCACGGGTTGCCGGTGTGGCGTCAAGGCTGTCGCAGACCGGGTCAAACAGTCCGGCGCTGCTGTCCTCATCCCGCCAGTCGACCTGATGCGGTGCGATCTCGCGTTGCAGCAGATCCCGGGCAATCGCGCGCCAGGCGGCGAAGCTGCCGTCAAAGTTCGCGCGGTGCATCACCAGAGCGCCATCTGTGCCGGGGTTTCACTCAGTTGCTGGCGCAGGTGCGCCGAGCAGTGCTCCGCCAGTACGGGACGGTAATCTTGGGTGACGATAAAGGGTTTGGCTTTTTCCAGGGCGCAGCGCAGCCGGGTCAGGTCTTCGAAGCGGATGCGCTTGTGTCGGCGCAGGGCCACCAGGCGTTTGGCGCTGAGCACGCCGATGCCGGGTACGCGCGCGATCATGGCGGGCTCAGCGCGGTTCAGGTCGACGGGGAAGTGCTCGCGATGGTTCAGTGCCCAGGCCAGTTTGGGGTCCACATCCAGTGCCAGATTGCCGGGGCCGTCGAGCAGTTCGCCGGCGCTGAAACCGTAACCACGCATGAGGAAGTCGGCCTGGTACAGGCGGTGTTCGCGCAGCAGTGGCGGTGCGGAAAACGGCACGGTGCTGGGGCTTTGCGGGATCGGGCTGAACGCCGAGTAGTAGACCCGGCGCAGGCGGTAATCCCCATACAGGCTGGCGGCGGTGTGCAGGATGGTGCTGTCGTCGGTGGCGTCGGCACCGATGATCATCTGCGTGCTTTGCCCGGCCGGAGCGAAGCGGGGTGCGCGCTTTTCCGCGCGGGCTTCGCTCTCGCCCTGATGGATCGAATGCATGGCCTGCCTGATGGTGCGCACCTGCTTTTCCGGCGCCAGGCGGATCAGGCTGCTTTCCGTGGGCAGTTCGATATTCACGCTCAGGCGGTCGGCATAGCGGCCGGCTTCTTCGATCAGCAACGGATCGGCGTCGGGGATGGTCTTGAGGTGGATATAGCCGCGAAACTCATGCTCTTCGCGCAGCAGCTTGGCCACCCGGATCAACTGCTCCATGGTGTAGTCGGCCGAGCGGATGATCCCGGAGCTGAGGAACAGGCCGCTGATGCAGTTGCGCTTGTAGAAGTCGAGGGTCAGGGTCACCACTTCTTCCGGGGTGAAGCGGGCGCGGGGTACATCGCTGGAGCGGCGATTGACGCAGTACTGGCAGTCGTACAGGCAGAAATTGGTCAGCAGTATTTTCAGCAGGGCCACGCAGCGGCCATCCGGGGTAAAGCTGTGGCAGATGCCCATGCCATTGGTCGAGCCTACGCCGTTCTTGCCCCTGGAGCTGCGCTTGGGCGCGCCACTGCTGGCGCAGGAGGCATCGTACTTGGCGGCGTCGGCGAGAATGGAGAGTTTGTCGATCAACTGCATGGCATAACTCGATAACTGTTTTTATATACAGTATTTCGCCAGGCCACGAGTCGCAAGATGGAAGTTGTAACGCAAAGGATTTCGCCCGGCAGGGCAACCTTGCGTAGAGTGCGTGGTCAGTACAATGATCGCTAATCGCAGGAGGCAGGCATGCAACGACAGGACACCCACAGCAAGGTCATCGGTTCCCTGCTGTGGATTTTCGGTTTTCTCGGCGCGCCCCGTTTCTACTATGGCCGACCGGTGACCGGGACGATCTGGTTCTTCACCCT
>CALMID010000517.1 GCA_937863915.1 uncultured Pseudomonas sp. | reverse complement strand
GAAAGCGCCCATGAGGGCGCAAGGAAAACTGGCGATTATTTGAACAATCGCCAGTGGATTCGATCAACCCGCGGTCTTGCCCTGACGCTGGCGCACCGCCTCGAACAAGCACACGCCAGTGGCCACCGAGACATTGAGGCTGCTGACGCTGCCGGCCATGGGCAGCTTGACCAGGTAATCGCAGTGTTCGCGGGTCAGCCGACGCATGCCCTTGCCCTCGGCCCCCATGACCAGAACGGTCGGACCGGTCATGTCCTGCTGATACAGCTCCTGCTCGGCCTCACCGGCCGTACCGACAATCCACAGGCCACGCTGCTGCAGTTTTTCCAGGGTTCGGGCCAGGTTGGTCACCGCCACCAGCGGAATCACTTCCGCCGCGCCACAGGCCACCTTACGCACCGTGGCATTGAGGGTGGCCGACTTGTCCTTGGGCACGATCACCGCATGAGCACCCGCCGCATCAGCGGTGCGCATGCAGGCACCGAGGTTGTGCGGGTCGGTCACACCGTCCAGCACCAGCAGCAGTGGCTGCGTGGTGGCGCGGTCGAGCAGCTCATCGAGCATGTTCTCACCCCACACCTGGCTCGGACTGACCTCGGCAACCACACCCTGATGCACGCCTTCGGCCCACTCATCAAGATCGCGACGATCCTTCTGCCCGACGGCAATACGTTGCTGGCCAGCCAGATCGACCAGTACCTGCACCCGCGGATCCTGGCGCCCGGCGGCCAGCCACAACTGCTTGACCCGCTTGGGGTGATGACGCAACAGCGCCTCTACGGCGTGGACGCCGTAGATTCGTTCCAACTGACTCATGATTTCGCTCTGGGTTTACTCGGCGCACCATCCGCCTTGGACTTGGCAGCGCCCTTGCGGTGCCGGGACGGCTTGCCCGACTTGCTCTTGCTGCCGCCCTTGTCCGCCGCCGCAGCCTTGGGCTTGCCGCCCGACTTGGCGTCGGCGAGCAACGCCTGCTTCACCGCCCGGCTTTTCTTCACGTCGGTATTGCCGAGCATTTCTTCGGCCTGCGCCAGCAACTCCGGCGCCACATCCAGCGCCTGCACCTTGCCGGCACCACGCTTGCGCGGCGAACTCGCGGGCGGCGGCGCGGCATGGCGCTCGGCCTGCGCCTGCTGCTTGGCCTGTGCCGCCGGCTTGCTACCACGACTACGCGTCTTGCTGCCCTTGGCATTACCTTTACCGGGCGCAGCCTCGCGCCTGTCACTGCCTGGTCCCTTGCGCCCGATCGGCGCCGCCAGCTGCTTGCCGGACAGTTCGAAGTCGATCTTGCGCTCATCAAGGTCGACGCGCATGACCGTCACTTCAACGCTGTCACCCAGGCGGAAAGTACGACCGGTCCGCTCGCCCGAAAGGCGGTGATGAACCGGATCGAAATGGTAGTAGTCGCCCGGCAACCCGGTGACATGCACCAGCCCTTCGATATAGATATCGCGCAGCTCGACAAAAATGCCGAAGCCGGTGACAGCCGTGATGACGCCCTCGAAACTCTCGCCGACGCGATCCCGCATGAACTCGCACTTGAGCCAGTTGACCACATCGCGGGTGGCTTCATCGGCTCGCCGCTCGGTCATCGAGCACTGCTCACCCAGCTTCTCCAGCGCCGCCTCGTCATACGGATAGATGCGTGCCTTGGGCATGGCCACCGCGCCAGCCCGCTGCACATGCGGCGTTTCCTGCTTGGAACGGATGACGCTGCGGATGGCACGATGCACCAGCAGATCCGGATAGCGACGGATCGGCGAAGTGAAATGGGTATAGGCCTCGTAATTCAGACCGAAGTGACCATTGTTGTCGGCGCTGTACACCGCCTGACTCAACGAGCGCAGCATGACGGTCTGGATCAGATGAAAGTCCGGACGCCCCTGAATACCCTGCAGCAGCTTCTGGTAATCCTTCGGCGTCGGACCGTCCTTGCCCTTGTGCAGGGCCAGGCCAAGCTCAGCCAGGAAAGCCTTGAGCTTCTCCACCCGCTCGGACGGCGGGCCATCATGCACACGATACAGCGACGGGATTTCATGCTTCTGCATGAACAGCGCCGTGGCGACGTTGGCCGCCAGCATGCACTCCTCGATCAGCTTGTGCGCATCGTTGCGCTGCGTCGGACGAATTTCAGCGATCTTGCGCCCTTCGCCGAAGACGATGCGGGTTTCCTGAGTCTCGAAGTCTATGGCGCCACGCTCATGACGCGCCGCCAGCAGCACCTGATACAGGGCGTAGAGTTGCTTGAGGTGCGGCAGCACCTCCTTGTACTCGCCACACAGCGCCTTGCCTTCAGTGCTCTTCGGCTGCTCCAGCATGGCGCTGACCTTGTTGTAGGTCAGACGCGCATGGGAATGAATCACCGCTTCATAGAACTGATAGTCGACGATCTTGCCGGCCTTGGAGATGCTCATCTCGCAGACCATGGCCAGACGATCGACATGCGGGTTCAGCGAGCACAGACCGTTGGAAAGCTCCTCCGGCAGCATGGGCACGACGCGCTCGGGGAAATACACCGAGTTACCGCGCTTGGTCGCTTCTTCATCCAGCGCCGAACCGACCTTGACGTAGTGCGACACGTCGGCGATGGCCACATACAGTTTCCAGCCGCCGGAAAACAGCTTCCAGCGACTGCCATTCTTCTCGCAGAACACCGCATCGTCGAAGTCGCGGGCATCTTCGCCATCGATGGTAACGAACGGCAGATGACGCAGATCGACGCGTTTCTCCTTGTCCTTCTCCTCGACTTCCGGCTTGAGCTTGTGCGCTTCCTTGACGACGGCATCCGGCCAGACATGCGGGATGTCGTAGCTGCGCAGCGCAACATCGATTTCCATACCCGGCGCCATGTAGTTGCCGATCACTTCAATGATGTCGCCCTGGGGCTGGAACCGTGACGTTGGCCAGTGGGTAATCTTGATCTCAACGAACTGACCGATGCGCGCTCCGGCGGTACGCCCAGGCGAGACCAGCACTTCCTGCTGGATCTTCGGATTATCGGCCTCGACGAAGCCGATACCAGCCTCTTCAAAGTAACGCCCAACGATGGTCTCGTGGGCACGGGTCAGCACCTCGACGATCGCGCCCTCGCGACGGCCGCGCCGGTCCAGACCGGAAACCCGCGCCAACGCGCGATCGCCATCGAAGACTAGGCGCATCTGGGCCGGACTGAGGAACAGGTCATCACTACCATCATCGGGAATGAGGAAGCCGAAGCCATCGCGGTGGCCGCTGACGCGCCCACAGATCAGGTCCAGCTTGTCGACCGGCGCATAGGTGCCGCGCCGGGTATAAATCAGTTGTCCATCGCGCTCCATGGCGCGCAGACGTCGGCGCAGGGCCTCCAACTGCTCTTCAGTGGTCAGCCCGAACTCGTCAACCAGCTGCTCACGGCTGGCAGGGGCGCCACGCTCATCAAGTCGCGCCAGAATCAGTTCGCGACTGGGGATGGGGTTCTCGTATTTTTCCGCCTCGCGGGCGGCCTCGGGATCGAGGGATTGCCAATCGGCCATTAGTTAGGTGTCACCTTTGTGTGTGCGATATCGCATATCTATCTACTATCTATTGAAGCGCGAAACCCGCCTGTCGGTCAGCTTTAATCCTGAGAATAATTTTTTCGCCATCAGGGGTTTACAAGGCAAAACCTGCTCCGTATAGTTCGCGCCCACAACGTTGCTGAGACGTTGTAACACGGAAACGATGAAGATTCATCGATTCCAGTGCCCAGGTGGCGGAATTGGTAGACGCACTAGGTTCAGGTCCTAGCGGTGGCAA
>CALMID010000516.1 GCA_937863915.1 uncultured Pseudomonas sp. | reverse complement strand
TTCCCAGAGCCCCAAGCCGGATAAGCCCATCGCCGGAGAAACCATTTTGCCGGAGGAACATGTGGAAAGCGCTTTTGAATACCTTTGCCCTTCCATTTCCTACACCTATTCGGAGCCTACCATATTCGCAGAGTATGCCCTGGACACCATGAAAATAGCCAGGGAAAAGGGTCTCCGGAATATCTGGGTGACCAACGGATATATGAGCCGGGAAACCCTGGAAGTGCTGATGCCCTGGATGGATGCAGCCAACGTGGATCTGAAGTGCGGCGACGATCAGACCTATCGGAAATATTGCGGCGGAACGGGAACTGGCGTCATGGATACCCTGAAGACCTTGCACCGGGCCGGAGTCCATGTGGAGGTCACCACCCTGATCGTCCCGGGTGTCAATGACCGTACAGAGGATTTTGAGACCATCGCCTCCTTTATTGCAAGAGAAAAATGCTGCCCGTGCTCACTGCGGCTACCCTTTTACTCCTTTTTCCCTTCCTTTCGCAAGAGATCAGTCCAACCATATTAACCCCGGCGCAGGACCGGCCCGGGTCACTGCAGCAGTTCAACGGCTCGGGCAACGCCCAGATCGGCACGTTGCCCACTCTCCGGCATGATCGAGGGCTGCAGGGCCTGCAGCAGGTTGCGGCTGGTCATCAGGTCGTCGGACAGCGGCACCACGGTGTGGGCGCTGCCGGCATACACCACCAGGGCGGTCTGCGCTTCCTGGCGGGCCTTGAGCAGGTCCTGCAGTTTGCGCCGGCTCTGTTCCAGACGGCTGGGCGGCAGGTCGGTGGCGAGCATCGCCGGCGTCAGGTCGAGTACCACGACCAGCGGATCGGCGCGCTTGATGCGGCTATGCTCGACCCGCTGCCAGCTGGGGCCCAGCAGGACCAGCACGGCCAGCAGCCAGGCGACTCCCAGCAGCAGCCATGCTCCGCGGTAGCGCTGGCCACGGCCACTGCTGAGCAGGGCCTGCTGCATCAGCGCCGGCAGCAGCAGTTGCCAGCGACCGCTGCGCTTCTCTCGATGCCACAGTTGCCACAACAGCCAGCCGAGCAGCGGCAGGGCCAGCAGCCATAACGGTCTCAGCCAGTGTGGCCATAGCTCGGATATCCACGGCTCGATCATGTCGACCTCCGGCGCAGGCGCTGCCAGGCATCCGGCCACAGTTGCAGGGCCACCAGGAGCATGCTGGCCAGCAGAGCCAGGCCCAGTGGCCAGGCATGCAGGCCGTAGGTGGGGCGCGCCGAGGTGGCCTTCTGGCTGACCGGTTCGAGCTGGTCGAGGGTCTGGCCGATCTGCTGCAGCTCATCGGCGCTGCGTGCCCGGAAGTACTGGCCGCCGCTGAGACTGGCGATTTCGCGCAGGGCCGGTTCGTCGAGGTCCAGGCCCGGGCTCAGGCCCAGCATGGCGGCCACGCCAGATTGCGCCGGCTCGGCACCGATGCCGATGGTGTAGATGCGCACCCGGGCTTCGGCGGCGAGCTTGGCCGCCGTGGCCGGGGCAATCTCGCCGGCGGTATTGGCGCCGTCGGTAATCAGCACCAGCACGCGGCTTTGTGCCGGACGCTGGCGCAGGCGCTTCACGGCCAGACCGATGGCATCGCCCAGGGCGGTATTCTTGCCGGCGATGCCGATCTGCGCTTCCTCCAGCCAGGTCCGCACCGTGTGGCGGTCGAAGGTCAGGGGTGACTGCAGATAGGCCTGGCTGCCGAACAGGATCAGGCCGACCCGGTCGCCGCGGCGGCCTTCGATAAAGTCGGCGAACAGGGCCTTGACCAGCTCCAGACGGCTGATGTCCTCGCCCTGCCAGTGCATGTCGGGGTAATCCATGGAGCCGGAGACATCCACGGCCAGCAACAGGTCGCGGCCACTGGTAGGCAATGGCTGGGCTTCACCTATCCATTGCGGACGTGCGGCGGCCAGCAACAGCAGCAGCCAGATCAGGGCGAACGGCGCCTGCCCCTGCCAGGCGGGGAGGCGGGCCTTGGCACGGCGACCGGCGAGGCCTTCGAGTTCGCCGAGAAAGCTCACCCGCAGCGCCGACTCGCCGCTGTCGGCAGGCGGCAGCAGACGGCGCAGCACCCAGGGCAGGGGAGCGAGGAGGAAGATCCACGGCCAGGCAAATTCAAACATGCTTGCGAATCCAGGTGCCGACCGCCTGCTGCAGACCGGCGACGGCCTTTTCATCGAGGCGGACATCGGCGCGGTAGGCCCCTTCGACCAGCACCATCCAGCGGGTCAGGCCGGCGGCCGGGCAGCGCGAGTCGAGGTAGGCCAGCCAGGCCCGGCCGCTCAGGGTCAGGCTGGGGTCGTGGGGCTGGCGGCTCTGGCACAAGCGCTTGAGCAACTGGTTGAGCTGCTGCAGCCAGGGGCCGGCGGGCTCGCCGGCTTGTGGCGTGGGCAGGCGTTCCAGTTCCAGCAGGGCGGCCAGGCGCAGGGGATCGATCAGTTTTTGCTCGATTGATGACTGGCGCCGGGGTCGGCGCTGCCACAGGCGCCACAGGCCCCAGAACAGGGCCGCCAGCAGAATGGGCAGCAGCCACCAGCCCGGTGCCGGCGGCCAGGCGCTGATGGCCGGTGGGGCGATCAGAGGCTCGAGCTGATCCAGCGGGTTCATCGTCTGGCTCCCAGCGGATGCAACTGATCGCGCAGTTGCTCGACCAGTTCGAAGCGGGTGGACAGTGGCAGCAGGGGCACGCCGAGTTTCTGCGCCAGGCGCTGCCAGCGCGAGCGGCGGGCTTCGGCCAGTTCGCGGTAACTGTTGCGCAGGTGCTCGTCCTGGGTGTCCAGTTCCAGCTCGGCCTCGCCTTCGACAAAACGCAGCAGGCCGGCGCTGGGCAGGGCATGGTCCAGCGGATCGTTGAGCGGCAGCAGGATCAGGTCGGTATGCCGAGCGAGCAGGGAAAGTTGCTGCTCGGCGGTATCGTTGAGGGCGCGCTCGTCGCAGAGAATCACCACCAGGCTGCCGGGGCGCAGCACTTCGCGGGCGCGGCGCAGGGCCAGGCTGAAGGTTTCCCGCGGCGCGCGGCCGTCGCTGCAGCCCAGCTGCTGATTGCTGCGCACCAGCACGTTGAGCAACTGCAGCAGGCTCTGCTTGCTGCGCCGTGGCTTGATCTCGTGGTGCTCCTGGTCACTGAACACCAGGCCGCCGATGCGGTCGTTGTGGTTCAGCGCGGCCCAGCCGAACAGCGCCGCGGCCTGGGCCGCGAGCACCGACTTCAGGCACAGCTGGGATCCGAAGAACAGCCGGCTGCTCTGTTCGATCACCACGAAGACCGGACGTTCGCGCTCCTCATGGAACAGCTTGGTGTGCGGCTCCTGGGTGCGCGCGGTTACCCGCCAGTCGATGGTGCGCACGTCGTCGCCGGCCTGATAGGCGCGCACCTGATCGAAGTCGACACCGCGCCCGCGCAGTTTGGAGTGGTGCAGGCCGATCAGTGGGCTGCGCCGTGCCGGAGTGGAAAACAGCTGCACTTCGCCGACCCGATGGCGCATCTCGATCAGTTCGCCAAGGGAAACGCGGATGCCGGGTTGCGAGGGCAGCTGCATGGGCGGGTTCTGTCCGTGACCGTCAGGCCACGGCCACCACGTCGAGAATGCGCTGGATCACGCGGTCCTGGTCGATGCCGGCGGCCTCGGCCTCGAAGGTCAGGATCAGACGGTGGCGCAGCACGTCGAACAGCACGGCCTGGACATCCTCGGGGCTGACGAAGTCGCGCCCGGCGAGCCACGCATGGGCGCGCGCGCAACGATCCAGGGCGATGGTGCCGCGCGGGCTGGCACCGTAGGTCAGCCAGCCGGCCAGCTCGGCGTCGAACTTGGCCGGGGTGCGGGTGGCCATCACCAGCTGCACCAGGTATTCCTCCACGGCATCGGCCATATACAGGCCGAGGATCTCGCGGCGCGCGGCAAAGATGGCGTCCTGGGTGACCGGCTGGGGCGGCGGGGCTTCGCCATTGAGGGCGTCGCCACGGGCCTGCTGGAGAATCTTGCGCTCCACGGCCGCATCCGGGAAACCGATCTTCACGTGCATGAGAAAGCGGTCGAGCTGGGCTTCGGGCAGCGGGTAGGTGCCTTCCTGCTCGATCGGGTTTTGCGTGGCCATCACCAGGAACAGCGGCGGCAGGTCATAGGTGCTGCGGCCGATCGATACCTGGCGTTCGGCCATGGCTTCGAGCAGCGCCGACTGGACCTTGGCCGGGGCGCGGTTGATCTCGTCGGCCAGCACCAGGTTGTGGAATATCGGTCCCTGCTGGAAGGTGAAGCTGCCGGTTTCCGGGCGATAGATTTCGGTGCCGGTGATGTCGGCAGGCAGCAGATCGGGTGTGAACTGGATGCGATGGAATTCGGCTTCGAGACCCGAGGCCAGTTCCTTGATGGCCTTGGTCTTGGCCAGACCCGGAGCGCCTTCGACCAGCAGGTGTCCGTCGGCGAGCAGGGCAATCAGCAGACGTTCGACCAGTTTTTCCTGGCCGAGGATCTGCGTTGCAAGAAAATGTCGCAGCGTGACAAGCGCTTCACGGTGATCCATCGCTATGCTCTTTTCAATTGTGACCAATGGGTCAGAACCGCCAGCGGCGGGGCGGCAGCCACTTTAAATCATTCGGCTGCGCTTCGACCAACTCGCCGCCTGCAAGTTGCATCACGGTTCTGCATTTATGTGGCTCGCCTATGCTTTCCCACAGCAACGCTTCCTCACTGCAAGGTTTCACCACAGCAACGCTTCCTCCCAACAACAAAATCTGCGGAGCATCACCATGGCGTTTTTCACTGCTGCCAGCAAAGCCGACTTTCAGCACCAACTGCAAGCGGCGCTGGCCCAGCACGTCAGCGAACAGGCCCTGCCACAAGTAGCCCTGTTCGCCGAGCAGTTCTTCGGCATCGTGCCCCTGGATGAGTTGTGCCAGCGGCGTCTGTCCGATCTGGTTGGCTGCACCCTGTCGGCCTGGCGGCTGCTGGAGCGCTTCAAGTCCGAGGCACCGCAGGCGCGGGTGTACAACCCCGACTACGAGAAGCATGGCTGGCAGTCGACCCATACCGCCGTGGAGGTGCTGCACGCCGACCAGCCGTTCCTGGTCGACTCGGTGCGCATGGAACTCAATCGCCGTGGCTACAGCATCCATACCCTGCAGAACAGCGTGTTCAGCGTGCGTCGCAACAAGCAGGGCGAACTGCTGGAACTGTTGCCCAAGGGCACTACCGGCAAGGATGTGCAGCACGAAGCGCTGATGTACCTGGAGATCAACCGCTGCGCCAATGTCGGCGCGTTGAAGACCCTGGAGAAGGCCCTGCAGGATGTGCTGGCCGAAGTGCGCCTGGCGGTCGCCGATTTCCCGGCGATGAAGGCGCGCGCCGAGGCACTGCTGGCGGGGATGGGCAAGAGCAAGCGCAAGGGCGATACGGCCGAGCTGGAAGAGGTCAAGGTGTTCCTCAGCTGGCTGATCGACAACCATTTCACCTTCCTCGGCTTCGAGGAGTTCAGCGTGGAGGAGCAGGGCGGTGTCTCGCGCATCGTCTATGACGAAGGCTCGCTGCTGGGCCTGAGCAAGATGCTGCGCCAGGGGCTGCCGGCCAGCGAGCGGGAGATCGACAGTGAGGCGGCCAGTTACCTGCGCGAGCCGATCCTGCTGTCCTTCGCCAAGGCTTCCGAGCCCAGTCGCGTGCACCGCCCGGCCTACCCGGACTACGTCTCGCTGCGCGAGCTGGACGGCAAGGGCAAGGTCGTCCGCGAATACCGCTTCATGGGCCTGTACACCTCCTCGGTGTATGCCGAGAGCGTGCATCACATTCCCTACATCCGCCACAAGGTCGCCGAGGTGGCGCGCCGCTCGGGCTTCGATGCCCAGGGGCATCTGGGCAAGGAGCTGGGCCAGGTGCTGGAGGTGCTGCCGCGCGATGACCTGTTCCAGACCCCGATCGACGAGCTGTTCAATACCGCGATCAGCATCGTGCAGATCCAGGAGCGCAACAAGCTGCGCATCTTCCTGCGCCGCGACCCCTACGGGCGCTTCTGCTACTGCCTGGCCTATGTGCCGCGCGATGTGTACTCCACCGAGATCCGCGTGAAGATCCAGCAGATCCTCATGGAGCGCCTGCAGGCCAGCGACTGCGAGTTCTGGACCTACTTCTCCGAATCGGTGCTGGCACGCGTGCAGTTCATCCTGCGTGTCGATCCGCGCAACCGCGTGCAGGTGGATATTGCCCGGCTGGAGCAGGAAGTGATCCAGGCGTGCCGTTCGTGGAAGGACG
>CALMID010000515.1 GCA_937863915.1 uncultured Pseudomonas sp. | reverse complement strand
ATCGGCTTCCTTCGAGTAGCCCAGGTCCAGGCCGTGGCCCTTGTGCGCGTCGGCGTCCGGGTTGCTGAAACCGTGTTTGGCGCCGGGCAGTTCGACGAAGCGGTAGTCGGCGCCGGCCTGGTTCATCTCGGCCTTGAAGGCGGTGATCTGCTCGGGGGTGATGAAGCTGTCGGCGGCACCATGCTCGACCAGCACCCTGGCCTTCACGCTGCCCGGAGTAGCCGGGGTGGCGGTGACCAGCGCGCCGTGGAAACTCACCACTGCGGCCAGTGGCACGCTCTGCCGCGCCATGTCCAGCACTACCTTGCCGCCGAAGCAGTAGCCGATGGCCGCCAGTTGGCTGGCGTTGGTCTGCGGCCGGGCCTTGAGCAGGTCCAGGCCGGCGACAAAGCGCGCCTTGGCTCTGGCCGGGTCGGCCAGCGCCTCGTTCATGAAGGCCTTGGCATCCTCGGGGTGGCCGGTGTTCTTGCCCTCGCCATACATGTCGATGGCCAGGGCGCTGTAGCCCAGGGCGGCGAGGTCGCGGGCGCGGCGCTTGGCGTAGTCGTTCAGCCCCCACCATTCATGCACCACCAGTACGCCGGGGCGCGGGCCCTGGACGGCATCGTCCCAGGCCAGGTAGCCGACCAGGCGCGTGCCGTCGGCGGCGGTGTAGGGGATTTCCTCGGTCTGGATCTGGGCATGGGCGAGCGTGCTGCAGCCCAGCAGCAGGCTCAGGAACAATGAACGCATGGCAAGTCTCCGCAGGGATAGACGCTTGAGTATCGCTGCGTCGGTGCCGCGCGCAAAGGGGTCAGGCCAGCTGTTGCTGCAACTCGGCCAGCGTGCGCTCGTGGCTGGCGTCCGTCGGATTCAGTCCGGCACGCGTCAGTGCCTGACTCAGCGACTGCAGGGCATTGAGCAGGGACCAGAACTCGGCGGAGTTGCCGGCCATGACGAAGTGCACGGCCGCTTCGCGCAGGGCCTGGGCAAAGGCGTGCAGGTCGCCGGCATCGAGGGGTTGCATGAGCTCGGCGTGCAGTGCCGGCGGCAGCGTCGGTGCGCCCTGTTCGGCCATGAACAGCTCGGCACGGGTCAGCAGCAGGTCTGACAGGTGTTCGATCTGGCGCGCATGCTTGCGGTAGAAATCCATCGGCTTTGCCCTGTTACGGTCCGGCGCTGGGCGCCGGCCTGCGGGGTTCGAGTTATCGGCGGCTGGTGCCGCTCTGTATTGGTCTGCCGTGGTCGGCAGGTAGCTGGATTGTGTGATCTGCGTCGCAAAAAATCCAGCCTTGCGCGGCCTCTGCTCGAATATCAGTCCTGACGGGCTTCCAGCTGGCGAAACAGCAGGGCCTTGAGGCCGCTGTCCGGGTGGATGTCGGCGAACTCCGGCGGGTTGTCCAGACGCTCGATAAAGCGCAGTCCCGGCGCCTCGCGGGCCATGCCGTCGATGAGAAAGTCCGGGCCGATGTCCGGGTCGTTGACGCAGGCCAGCACTCTGCCGCCGGAGCTGAGCAGCTCGGGCAGGCGGCGCAGGATCTTCTGGTAATCCTGGGTCAGGGCGAAGCTGCCTTTCTGGAAGGTGGGCGGGTCGATGATGATCAGATCAAAGGGACCTTACTTGCGCAGCTTGCCCCAGGACTTGAACAGGTCGTGGCCTAGGAAACTGACCCGGCTGAGGTCCTGCTGGTTCAAGCGGTGGTTGTCGCGGCCGCGGCTGAGGGCGGCGCGGGCCATGTCCAGGTTGACCACCCGGCTGGCGCCGCCGGCCAGCGCCGCGACCGAGAAGGCGCAGGTGTAGGCGAACAGGTTGAGCACGCGCAGCCCGTTGGCATTGGCCTGGACCCACTGGCGCCCCAGACGCATGTCGAGGAACAGGCCGCTGTTCTGCTTGCTGCCCAGGTCGAGCAGGTAGCGCAGGCCGTTCTCGCTGATCTGCCAGTGTTCCACCGCTTCGCCGAGCAACCACTCGGCGCTGTCCTGCTGGCGGTAGCGGTGCTGCAACAGCAGGGTATGGGCGCCGCTGGCCTGCCAGGCCGGCGTTTGCGTCAGCTCCAGCAGCATTTGTCTGAGCGCCGTCAGATCGGCGCTTTCCGGCTCGCGGAACAGCGCCACCAGCACGATGCCCTGCAGCCAGTCCACCGTGATCTGTTCCAGTCCCGGCCACAGCCTGCCTCGGCCATGGAACAGGCGGCGAGCTTCATCGGGCGGCGAGCCGAGGGCCTCGATCAGGTGTTGCTGCAGGGTGTTGTAGGCGGTACTGGACATGGCGGGAGGGTCGACAGAATGGGGGCGTGGATTCTACTGGTCGACGGCCTGCCGTGCTTGCTG
>CALMID010000514.1 GCA_937863915.1 uncultured Pseudomonas sp. | reverse complement strand
CGACAGGAACTGCCGGGCATAGGCCGACAGGGACTCCACATAACGGCGCTGGCCCTCGGCGTAGAGGGTATCGAAGGCCAGCGACGACTTGCCGGAGCCGGACAGGCCGGTGATCACGATCAGCTTGTCGCGTGGCAGGGTCAGGTCGATGTTCTTCAGGTTGTGGGTGCGCGCCCCACGAATCAGGATCTTGTCCACGACAGGCCTCGGCGGCGAGCGGAAACCCGCGAGTATACGGCCGCTGGCCAGTGCACAGCAAAGCGCGCGCCTGTGCCAGACGCGGGCGTGCTGATAGAATCGCGGCCTCGATTTTCCAGGGGGTCGTCATGCACGATCTGCACGATGCGCGCATGAGCGCTCGCGAAACCCGCGCGGCCGGTGGTCTGGCGCTGGTGTATGCCTTCCGTATGCTGGGCATGTTCATGGTTCTGCCGGTGCTGGCGACTTACGGCCAGGATCTGGCGGGCGCGACTCCGGCATTGATCGGCCTGGCGATTGGCGCCTATGGCCTGACTCAGGCTGTCCTGCAGATTCCTTTCGGTACGTTGTCCGATCGCATCGGGCGTATGCCCGTGATTGTCTTCGGCCTGCTGGTGTTTGCGGCGGGCGCGGTATTGGCGGCCAATGCCGAGAGTATCTGGGGCGTGATCGCCGGGCGGGTGCTGCAAGGGGCGGGAGCGATCTCTGCGGCGGTGATGGCGCTGCTGTCGGACCTGACCCGCGAGCAGCACCGGACCAAGGCCATGGCCATGATCGGCATGAGCATCGGCCTGTCGTTTGCCGTGGCCATGGTGGTCGGCCCGCTGCTGACGCGGGCTTTCGGGCTGGCGGGGCTGTTCTGGGCCACCGCAGGCATGGCGCTGCTCGGTCTGGTCATCGTGCTGCTGGTCGTGCCGCGTGCGCCGCAGACACTGGCCCACCGTGAGTCGAATATCGCCCGGCAGGCACTGGCTGCGACGCTCAAACACCCTGAACTGCTGCGCCTGAATATTGGTATCGGCGTGCTGCACGCGATTCTGATGGCCAGCTTTGTCGCCTTGCCCCTGGCGCTGGTGGAGCAGGGTGGCCTGCCCAAGGAGCAGCACTGGTGGGTGTACCTGGCGGCGTTGCTGATCGGATTCTTCGGCATGGTGCCGTTCATCATCTATGGCGAGAAGAAGCGCCAGATGAAGCGCGTGTTGGTCGGAGCGGTCAGTGTGCTGCTGCTCTGCGAGCTGTTCTTTTGGCAGTTCGGTACCAGCCTGCAGTTGCTGGTGGTGGGTAATGTGATCTTCTTTACCGCCTTCAACCTGCTCGAAGCCTCCCTGCCATCGCTGGTGAGCAAAGTGGCGCCGGCCGGCGGCAAGGGCACGGCGATGGGGATCTATTCCACCAGCCAGTTCCTCGGCGCGGCTGTGGGTGGCCTGCTCGGTGGCTGGATGTATCAGCACCTGGGCTTTGCCGGGGTGTTTATCGGCTGTGCGCTACTGGCTCTTTTCTGGCTTGGCTTTGCTGCTACTATGCGTGAGCCGCCTTACGTGACCAGTCTGCGTCGGCCGCTCAGCCCCCTGGCGCTGGCGGATCGCAGTCTGGTGGGGCGCATTCTGGCGGTGCCGGGCGTCAGTGACGCCGTGGTCGTCGCCGAAGAAGCGGCCCTGTACATCAAAGTGGACACCCAACAATTGAATCGTGCGTTGCTCGAGCGGGAGCTCGAAGAGGCGCCGGTTACGCATTCAGCTTAGGAGAACGAAATGGCCCGTGGGGTAAACAAAGTCATTCTGATCGGTAACGTCGGCGGCGATCCGGAAACCCGTTATCTGCCCAATGGCAACGCGGTGACCAACATCACCCTGGCCACTACCGACAGCTGGAAGGACAAGCAGACCGGTCAGCAGCAGGAGCGTACCGAATGGCACCGCGTGGTGTTCTTCGGCAAGCTGGCGGAAATCGCCGGCGAGTACCTGCGCAAGGGTGGTCAGTGCTATATCGAGGGTCGTCTGCAAACCCGCGAGTGGGAGAAGGACGGCGTCAAGCGCTACACCACCGAGATCGTGGTGGACATGAACGGCACCCTGCAGCTGCTCGGTGGTCGTGGTGGCAATGCCGGTGATGATGCGCCGCGCGCTCCGCGTCCGCAGCGCGAACCGCAACAGGCTGCTCCGCGTCAGGCGCCGCAGGCCGCTGCCCAGCCGGCACCGGACTACGACAGCTTCGACGACGACATCCCGTTCTGATCCTGGCTGGCCGGGAGCTGACCTCGCATGCGCATGCGCTTGTTGTTGCTGGGTGGTGGCAGTGCTCTCGGCCAGGCCCTGATTCGTCAGGGCGCTGAGGAAGACATCGGCTTCCTCGCGCCGCGTCCGCCCGAGCAGGGCTGGGACGCGGCCAGCCTGACCCTCCTGCTGGATGAAACGCGGCCGGATGCGGTGATCAACCTGGCCTATTACTTCGACTGGTTCCAGGCCGAGCAGGTCAGCGAGAGCCGGTTTGCCGCGCAGGAGCGGGCCGTCGAGCGTCTGGCCGAGCTCTGCCAGCACCACGCAGTGGTGCTGTTG
>CALMID010000513.1 GCA_937863915.1 uncultured Pseudomonas sp. | reverse complement strand
GTCATGGCTTTCAACATGCACAACCGCAACCTGCTCAGCCTGATGCACCACAGCACCCGCGAGCTGAAATTTCTCCTCGACCTGTCGCGCGACCTCAAGCGCGCCAAGTACAGCGGCACCGAAGCCCAGCACCTCAAGGGCAAGAACATCGCCCTGATCTTCGAAAAGACCTCGACCCGCACCCGCTGCGCCTTCGAAGTGGCCGCCTATGACCAGGGCGCCAACGTCACCTATATCGACCCGACCTCCTCGCAGATCGGCCACAAGGAGACCATGAAGGACACCGCCCGCGTGCTCGGCCGCATGTACGACGCCATCGAGTACCGCGGCTTCAAGCAGGAAATCGTCGAGGAGCTGGCCAAGTTCGCCGGCGTGCCGGTGTTCAACGGTCTGACCGACGAATACCACCCGACCCAGATGCTGGCCGACGTGCTGACCATGCTCGAGCACAGCGACAAGCCGCTGCATGACATCAGCTACGCCTACCTGGGCGACGCCCGCAACAACATGGGCAACTCGCTGCTGCTGGTCGGCGCCAAGCTCGGCATGGACGTACGCATCGCCGCCCCGAAGGAACTGTGGCCGCATGACGAACTGGTCGCCCAGTGCAAAGCCTTCGCCGCCGAAAGCGGTGCGCGCATCACCCTCACCGAAGACCCGAAGGAAGCCGTCAAGGGCGTGGACTTCATCCACACCGACGTCTGGGTCTCCATGGGCGAGCCGGTGGAAGCCTGGGGCGAGCGCATCAAGCTGCTGCTGCCGTATCAGGTCAACGCCGACATGATGAAGGCCTCCGGCACGCCGCGGACCAAGTTCATGCATTGCCTGCCGGCCTTCCACAACACCGACACCAAGGTGGGCAAGCAGATCGCCGCGCAGTACCCGAACCTGGCGGGCGGCATCGAAGTGACCGAAGAAGTGTTCGAGTCGCCGGCCTGTATCGCTTTCGAGCAGGCGGAGAACCGCATGCACACGATCAAGGCGGTCATGGTCGCCACCCTCGGCAACGTGTAACTGCCGATGCCAGCGAGGCGGGGGTACAGCCAACGCCTCGCCCAGAAATTACTCAGGGTGGAAAAGCGCACAGCGCTTCTCCACCCGTTTTGATTCAGGAGATCAACATGCGACTCGTGATCGCTTTGGGCGGCAACGCCCTCCTACGTCGCGGCGAAGCCATGACCGCAGAAAACCAGCGCGACAACGTGCGTATCGCCTGCGAACAGATCGCCAAGGTGGCGCCCGGCAACGAGCTGGTGGTGGCCCACGGCAATGGCCCGCAGGTCGGCCTGCTGGCCCTGCAGGGCGCCGCCTACGACGCCAAGAATCCCTACCCGCTGGATGTGCTCGGCGCGGAAACCGAAGGCATGATCGGCTACATGATCGAACAGGAGCTGGGCAACCTGCTGCCGGTCGAGGTGCCCTTCGCCACCCTGCTCACCCAGGTGGAAGTCGACCCCAACGATCCGGCCTTCCAGCACATGACCAAGCCGATCGGCCCGGTCTACCCGAAGGCGGAAGCCGAGCAGCTGGCCGCCGAGAAAGGCTGGACCATTGCCCCGGATGGCGACAAGTTCCGCCGCGTGGTGGCCAGCCCCCGGCCCAAGCGCATCTTCGAGATTCGCCCGCTGAAATGGCTGCTGGAGAAAGGCACCATCGTCATCGCCGCCGGCGGTGGCGGTATCCCCACCATGTACAAGGACGGCAAGCTGGTCGGCGTTGAAGCAGTGATCGACAAGGACCTCTGCTCGGCCTTTCTGGCCACCGAGCTGGGCGCCGATCTGCTGGTAATCGCCACCGACGTGGACGCCGCCTACATCGACTGGGGCAAGCCGACGCAGAAGGCCATCGCCGAAGCGCACCCGGATGAACTGGAACGCCTGGGCTTTGCCGCCGGTTCCATGGGGCCCAAGGTGCAGGCTGCCTGCGAGTTCGCCCGCAATACCGGCAAGGTCGCGGTGATCGGCTCGCTGCCGGACATCGAAGCCATCGTCAAAGGCACCGCCGGCACCCGCATCAGCACGCAAAAACCCGGCCTGACCTACCGTTAACAGGTCGCCGCTACACAAAGGCCCGCAGGTTTTCCTCCGGGCCTTTGCCTTGTCTGCCCTAGAAGGAAGCCAGCATGGCTGATAACAAAAAGATGGGACTGGTCGGCCTGACCACCCTGGTCACGGTCAACATGATGGGCTCGGGCATCATCCTGCTGCCCTCGAGCATGGCCCAGCTCGGCGCCGTGTCGCTGCTGTCGTGGATCGTCACCGCCATCGGCTCCATGGCTATCGCCTGGTGCTTTGCCCAGTGCGGCATCTACTGCAACAAGTCCGGCGGCATGTCGGCCTACAGCGAGGAAGCCCACGGCAAGTCGGCCTTCTTCCTCTGCTCCTACCTGTATTTCCTCTCGCTGGTGGTCAGCAACGTGGCCATCAGCATCGCCGCGGTGGGCTACCTGACGCCCTTCGTGCCCTGGCTGGGTGAAGGCTCCATGCCGCTGTTCGCCGGCACCCTGTGCATGATCTGGCTGACCACGCTGGCCAACTTCGGCGGCCCCAGCCTGACCGGTCGGCTGGGCTCGATCACCGTCTGGGGCATCATCATCCCGGTGGCCGGGCTCTGCGTGATCGGCTGGTTCTGGTTTGATCCGTCCGTGTTCGCCGCCGCCTGGAACCCGAACGAACTGAAGGTCAGCGACGCCATTACCCAGAGCATCCCGCTGACCCTGTGGGCCTTCCTCGGCATGGAGTCGGCGGCGCAGAACTCCGATGCCGTGGATAACCCCAAGCGCAACGTCCCCCTGGCCTGCCTGCTCGGCACCCTCGGCGCGGCGGTGGTCTACGTGCTGTCGACCAGCGTGATCCAGGGCATCGTGCCCAACGCCGAGCTGGCCAACTCCAGCGCGCCCTTCGCCCTGGTCTACGCGCAGATGTTCAACGACGGCATCGGCGACATCGTCATGGGCCTGGCCGTGCTGGCCTGCGTCGGCTCATTGCTGGGCTGGCAGTTCACCCTGGCGCAGACCGCCAAGGTCACCGCCGATCAGGGCCTGTTCCCCCGATTCTTCGCCCGCCTGAACCGCTTCGACGCGCCGTTGCTGGGACTGATCTGCTGCGCCCTGATGCAGAGCCTGATCGCCCTGTCGACCATCTCGCCCAACGTCAGCGAGCAGTTCGGCAAGCTGGTCAACCTGGCGGCGGTGAGCAACCTGATCCCCTATGTCACCGCGCTCTCCGGCCTGCTGGTGATCATGTACAAGGCCCAGGTTGAACTGAGCGTGTTCCGCCGCAACAGCCTGATCCTGCTGGTCGGCATGTTCTACTGCTTCTACGCCCTGTACGCCTCGGGCCTGGAGGCGGTGTTCGGTGCGGCGCTGGTGATGGTCGCCGGTTACCTGCTGTTCGGCATCATCGCCAAACGCCTGATCGCCGAACTGGATACCCTGCAATCGTCCAAGGAGCGCGCCCAATGATCGCCTTCCAGCCCCTCCTGCGTGGCGCCACCGCACTCCTGCTGGCAGCCGCGCTGCTGCCGGCCTATGCCGACGACACACTGCAGCGCGTCCGCGCCAGCCAGACCCTGACTTTCGGTTTTGTTCCCGGCGATGCACCGTTCTCCGCCGGCACAGCCGAACAGCCCGCCGGTTATGCCATCGAGCTTTGCAATCTGCTGGCCGCTCAACTGCGCCAGGACCTCGGCCTACCCGACCTCAAGCTCCGTTATCAGGCGCTGACGGTGGGCGAAATGTTCCCCGCCGTGGCCAGCGGCAAGGTCGATACGGTGTGCAGCGCGGTGGGCGACACCCTGACACGCCGCGAGCAGGTGAGTTTCTCCCTGCCCTACTTTGCCGCCGGTCTGGGCGTGGTGGTCCGCCGCGATGCACCGGCCAGCCTGCTCACGCCAATCAACGAAGGCGCCCAGCCGCGTGGCCCGGTATGGCGCGCCACCCTGAACCAGGGGCTGAACCGACACAGCTTCGCCGTACTGAAAGACAGCGTCAGCGTCGACTGGGCCCGTTCGCGCATGCGCGCACTGGGCCTGCAGTCCGAGCTGCACGAAGTGGCCAGCAACGCCGAAGGCCTGGCCATGGTGGTGGAGGGTCAGGTCGATGCCTTCTTCGCCGACCGTCTGGTGCTGCTCAACTACCAGGCCGAAAACCCGCGCGGCCACGAGCTGCTGGTGCCCGAGCGGCTGTTCGAGGTCATGCCCGTGGCCCTGCCACTGGCGCGGGGCGATGCCGACTGGCAGCTGGCCGTGGATCGCGCCCTGAGCCAGGTACAGCACAGCGAAGCCGGTCAGGCCCTGTATGCCCGCTACTTCGGCGCACCCGGCGAACAAAGCCAGCTGCTGATGAAGCTGTTCCAGCGGCCGGACTAGTCAGGCGCCGCTCGGCAAAAGGCCCCGTCAGTGACGGGGCCTTTTGCTTGCATCCGGATCAGGCCACCGCCAGCCGTTCGGCCAGGGCGCGGGCCTGCTCGCGCAGGAGGAACTTCTGCACCTTGCCGGTGGAGGTCTTCGGCAGGCTGGCGAACACCACCTGGCCCGGCACCTTGAAGCGCGCCAGGTGCTGCTGGCACCAGACGATCACCTCCTCGGCCGAGAGGCTGCTGCCCTCGCGCGGGGTGACGAAGGCGCAGGGCGTTTCGCCCCACTTGGCATGGGGCATGGCCACCACGGCGGCTTCGAGGATCAGCGGATGGCGGTAGAGGGCATCCTCCACCTCGATGGAGCTGATGTTCTCGCCGCCGGAGATAATGATGTCCTTGCTGCGGTCGCGGATTTCCACGTAACCATCCGGGTGCCACACCGCCAGGTCGCCGGAATGGAACCAGCCGCCGTCGAAGGCTTCGGCCGTGGCGCTGGGGTTCTTCAGGTAGCCCTTCATCACCAGGTTGCCGCGCATCATGATCTCGCCGAGGGTCTGGCCGTCCTTGGGCACCGGCTGCAGGGTGTCCGGATCGGCCACCATCAGGCCGTCGAGCAGCAACTGGCGCACGCCCTGGCGGGCCTTGAGGCGGGCCCGCTGCTCGGCGGGCGCGGCATCCCATTCATCCTGCCAGGCACAGACCACGCTGGGGCCGTAGGTTTCGGTCAGTCCGTAGACGTGGGTAACGCGGAAATCCAGCGCCTCCATGGCCTCGATCACCGCCGCGGGCGGCGCCGCGCCGGCGGTCAGCACCTTGACCGGGCGGGTCTTCAGCGCCTGCAGCTCGGCCGGGGCATTGGCCAGCATGTTCAGCACGATGGGCGCGCCGCAGAAATGGTCGATGGCATGTTCGGCCAACGCCGGGTAGATGGCCTCGGCCCGCACATGACGCAGGCACACGCTAGTGCCGACCGCTGCCGCCAGCGCCCAGGGGAAGCACCAGCCGTTGCAGTGGAACATCGGCAGGGTCCACAGGTACACCGGGAAACGGCTCATCTCCCAGCTGATCATGTTGGACAGCGCATTCAGGTGCGCGCCACGGTGGTGATAGACCACGCCCTTGGGATTGCCGGTGGTGCCGGAGGTGTAGTTCAGGGCGATGGCCTGCCACTCGTCGTCCGGCAGACTCCAGGGCGCCTCGGGATCGCCCTCGGCCAGCAGTTGCTCGTATTCCAGCTGGCCGATCAGCCTGCCCTCGGCATAGGTCGGATCATCGATGCCGATCAGCAGCGGCGGCTTGGCCATGTGACTGACCGCCCGCAGCGCCAGCTCGCCGAACTCCTTGTCCACCAGCAGCACGCGGGCCTCGCCATGCTGCAGGATGAAACCGATGGCTTCGGCATCCAGACGGGTATTGATGGCATTGAGCACCGCACCGCACAGGGGCACGCCGAAGTGCGCCTCGAAAATCGCCGGCCCGTTGGGCGCCAGTACCGCCACGGTATCGCCCAGACCGATGCCCCGCGCCGCCAGCGCCGAGCCCAGGCGCCGACAGCGCGCATAGGTCTCGCCCCAGGTTTGCCGCAGGGGCCCGTTGATCAGGGCAACACGCTCCGGATAGACGCTGCCGGCGCGCTCGAGAAAGGTCAGCGGGCTGAGCGCCTGAAAGTTCGCGGCCACGGGCGGCATGCCGAGCTCATAGGGGTTGTAGGGGTTCATCGCAGGCCCTCCGCGGCGGTATCTGGGGATTGACCGACCCTAGCAAATGCCACCGCAGGCGACTCTACGACCTTGGTCGCTGGCGTGACTCAGCAGTCACAACCTGCGTCAGGTTAGGCACTTAACCGGCCGCCCGCGCGGCCGTCTGCCCGTTTTGCCTGGGAGTGGTTGTCTGATGTCGCGTCTACCGGTGATCGTCGGCTTTGGGGGCTATAACGCCGCCGGTCGCAGTTCCTTCCATCACGGCTTCCGCCGTTACGTCCTGGACAGCCTCGACGCTGGCCAGCGCCAGCAGACCCTGGCCGGTCTGGCGGTGCTGATGGGCCTGGTGGTGTACCGCGACGGTCAGTACCACGACGGCGAAGGCCAGCCACTGGACCTGGCGACCCTGGAAAACCGCTTCGGCGAGCAGATCCGCGCCGGCACCCTGATCCGCCGCATCGACAAGCAGTACCTGGATGTCGACGCGGTGCACTGGCAGAAAAACCTCACCGTCACCGGCACCGCCGGCAAGCCACTGGTCTTCATCACCCTGCGCAAGCAGCTGCCCGAGCCGCTGCCCAGCGACTGGATCGTCGAGCCGCTCAACGACACCGAGGTGCAGGTCACCCTGTATGACGGCTGCGACATCAAGGTCGACAGCTTCCGTGCCCTGCCGGTGAAGTCCGCCGGCCAGTTGCCCAGCGGTTTCGATCCCGCCGCGCTCTACCCCTCGCGCTTCCACCCGCGCGGCCTGCAACTGGCCATCGTCGGCGCCAGCGATGCCCTGCAGTCCATCGGCCTGCCGTGGGCAACCATCAGCGCCGCCGTGGCCCCGGACGAGATCGCCGTGTACTCCGGCAGCGTGATGAGCCAGCTCGACGAGAACGGCTACGGCGGCCTGCTGCAATCGCGCCTCAAGGGCGGCCGGGTGACCGCCAAGCAACTGCCGCTGGGGCTCAACACCATGCCGGCGGATTTCATCAACGCCTACGTGCTGGGCAGCGTCGGCAGCACCGGCAGCGTCACCGGCGCCTGCGCCACCTTCCTCTACAACCTGCAGAAAGCCGTGGAGAGCATCCAGAGCGGACGCACCCGCGTGGCCATCGTCGGCAACAGCGAGGCGCCGATCACCACCGAGTGTATCGACGGCTACGGCGCCATGGGCGCGCTGGCCACCGAGGAGGCCCTGCGCCAGATCCAGCAGCGCAGTGGCGATGATAGCGAGACCGTCGACCTGCGCCGCGCCAGCCGCCCGTTCGGCGACAACTGCGGCTTCACCCTGGCCGAATCGAGCCAGTACATCGTGCTGATGGATGACGAACTGGCCCTGCAGCTGGGCGCCGACATCCACGGCGCGGTGCCGGACGTGTTCATCAATGCCGACGGCTTCAAGAAGTCGATTTCCGCACCCGGCCCGGGCAACTACCTGACCCTGGCCAAGGCCGTGGCCAGCACCATGGCTCTGGTCGGCACGGAAACCGTGCGCCAGCACAGCTTCGTGCATGCCCACGGCTCCAGCACCCCGGCCAACCGCGTGACCGAATCCGAGCTGCTCGACCGTATTGCCGGCGCCTTCGCCATCGAGTCCTGGCCGGTCACCGCGGTCAAGGCCTACGTCGGCCACAGCCTGGCCGCCGCCAGCGCCGACCAGCTGATGGCCGCCCTGGGCACCTTCGCCAGCGGCATCCTGCCGGGGATCAAGACCATCGACCGGGTGGCCGACGACGTGCACCGCCAGCACCTGGAGATCGTCACCGCCGACCGCCAGCAGCCACTGCAGGTGGCCTTCCTCAACTCCAAGGGCTTTGGCGGCAACAACGCCAGCGCCGCCGTGCTGGCGCCGAGCCTGGTCGAGAAACTGCTGCAGCGCCGCCATGGCGAAAGCACGCTGGCCGCCTGGCGCCAGCGCCGTGAGCAGACCCGCGCAGAGGCCGCCGCCTATGACCAGCGCGCCCTGCAGGGGGAGCTGGGCATCCTCTACCGCTTTGGCGAAGCGCTGATCGACGAGCACGAACTGCACATCGATCAACAGCAGATCCGCGTGCCGGGCTTCGCCCAGCCGATCCAGTACGCCGCCAACCCGGGTTATGCCGACCTGAGTGAAGGCTGAACGATCGCCGGGATGCAGCGGGCATCCCGGCACCGGCCACAAGCAAAGACGATTCAGGAATAATTACAAAACAAATCAGTCTAAAAACGCATAACAAGCATTGCTAAGATGCCGGCCTTTCTTATCGAGCCCCGCACCGGCAGGTAGAGCAGCATGGATTTCGGCATTCTCGGCTTCATCGTCGCCGGCCTGGTGGTGGGCTTTATCGTCGGCATGACCGGCGTGGGCGGTGGCTCGCTGATGACGCCGATCCTGCTCTGGTTCGGCATCAACCCGGCCACGGCCGTGGGCACCGACCTGCTGTATGCCGCCATCACCAAGTCCGGCGGCATTGTTGTGCATCATCGCAACCGCAACATCGACTGGAGCATCACCGGCTGGCTGACCCTGGGCAGCGTGCCGGCCGCGGCCCTGACCCTGTGGCTGCTGAGCACGCTGCACAGCGATACCGAAGCGCTGAACGCGGTGATCAAGCATGCGCTGGGCTATGTGCTGCTGCTGACCGCACTGGCCATCCTGTTCAAGCAACGCCTGCTGAGCTTTGCCAAACGCCATGCCGGCGATCACTACCACCTCAGCGACCGTACCCTCAATGCCCTGACCGTGGGCACCGGCATTCTGCTCGGCGTAATGGTTACCCTCACCTCGATTGGCGCCGGCGCCCTGGGCACGGTGGCACTCTTTCTGCTCTACCCGTACCTGGTGACCAAGCGTCTGGTCGGCACCGAGATCGCCCACGCCGTGCCGCTGACCCTGATTGCCGGCCTCGGCCACGCCAGCATGGGCAACATGGACTGGCACTTGCTGGGCTACCTGCTGATGGGCTCGCTGCCCGGCATCTACCTGGGCAGCCACCTCTCGGGACGCATTCCTGACCCGGTGCTGCGCCCGTGCCTGGCCACCATGCTCGGCTTCATCGGTTACAAGCTGGTCCTCTGACCGCTCAGCGCTGCAGCACGTATTCCCCGCTGAACTGCACGGCCACACGCCCCTCAGCATCCAGCACTTCACTGTTGAGGGTCAGCCGGGCCACGCCGCGGCGCTGAAACAGCGTGACAAAACGCTGCCAGTCTTCGGCAGCGGGAGCACTGCAGCGCGACAGCGCATCCCCTTCCACCGGCAGCAGATAGCTGATCTGCGCGTTGCGAATGACCACCGCGCCAGCCAGACCACTCTCCGCCAGCCGCAGATGCAGCCAGCCCCAGCCGGCCAGCAGCGCACCGCAATAGAGACTGCCGCCAAACTGGGTGCCATGCGGATTGCCATTGGCCGCCAGCGGCAGGCTCAGGCACAGCTGATGGTCCTGCCAGCGCTCAACCCGAACCTGCAACGCGCGGCACAAGGGAATTTCCTCGTACAGCAGGGTCTGCAGCGCCTCGGCGGTCGCGCTCATCAGTCCAGCGCCCGCGCCAGCTGAATCAGCTCGTCGCGCCAGGCGGCAGCCTGCGGCAAGGCGATGAACGACGGATTGAGGAAACTCTCGCGAGCCTCGTAGGTCAGGGCTCGGGCCTTGAGGTCGAGCACTTCGCCGCCCGCGCCCTCCAGCACGCCCTGAGCCGCGGCGGTGTCCCACTGCGAGGTCGGCGCCAGGCGCGGGTAGCAGTCGGCGCTGCCTTCGGCCAACTGGCAGAACTTCAGCGAACTGCCGACGCTGACCAGATCGAGATCACCGAACTGTTCGCTGAGACCGGCCAGCAGGCGCTCCTGCGCCGGACTGGAATGGCGCCGGCTGGCGACCACGGTGAAGGCCTCGGCCGGGCTCAGACGCACGCCGAGACGCTCGGCCTCCTGTCCCGGATCGACCCGCCAGGCGCCCAGGCCGGCGCCACCGTAGTAGACCCGGCCGCTGGCCGGAATGCCGACCACGCCGAGCAGCACCCGGCCCTGCTCGACCAGGGCGACATTGACGGTGAACTCTTCACTGCCGGCGATGAATTCCTTGGTGCCGTCCAGCGGATCGACCAGCCACCAGCGGGTCCATGTCGCCCGCTCGTTCAGGGCAATGTCGGCGGCCTCTTCGGAAAGCACCGGCAGCTCGGGCGCCAGGGCGCGCAGCCCGGCATCGAGAATGGCATGGGCGGCCAGGTCGGCGGCCGTCACCGGCGACGCATCGGACTTCTCGGTCACTGCCACGTCGTTGCGCCAGAACGGCAGGGTGGCCTCACCGGCGCGGCGCACCAGGTCGATCAGGGCGGGAAACAGTGGCTGGCTCATGCCGGAAATTCTCCTCGTTGCATCAGTAGGTCGCGCACCAGATAGAGCGCGGCGAGGGCGCGGCCCTCGGAAAACTGCGGGTGCTGGATCAGGCTGGACAGCTCGTGCAGGCTGACCCGGTCGACGCGCATCGGCTCCGGCTCATCACCGGGCAGGCGCTCCTCGTAGAGGTCACGGGCCAGCACCACCTGGATCTTCTGGCTCATGTAGCCGGGCGACAGGCTCAGCTCGGTGATCAGCTCCAGCTGGCGGGCGCCGAAACCGGCCTCTTCCTTCAGCTCACGGTCGGCCGCCAGCAGCACGTCCTCGCCCGGCTCGACCAGACCCTTGGGCAGCGACAGCTGGTAGTCGTCGGTGCCGGCGCAGTATTCCTCCACCA
>CALMID010000512.1 GCA_937863915.1 uncultured Pseudomonas sp. | reverse complement strand
CGGATCTTCCGCGTCGAGCTTGCCGACGTTGCGCGGGTTTTCGTAGTGGTCGAGGACCTTTTCGCTGTATGCCATGTCGCTTACCTCATCGAAACGGTTAGTGGGCCTGCCATTCGACCTTGGACAGGTCGACACCCTCTTTGTACATATCCCAGAGCGGCGACAGTTCGCGCAGCTTGGTGACCGCCTCCATGACTTTGGCGGCGGCGTAATCAATCTCTTCTTCAGTGGTGAAGCGACCGAAAGAGAAACGGATGGAACTGTGCGCCAGCTCGTCGTTGCGACCCAGGGCACGCAAGACATAGGACGGCTCCAACGACGCCGAGGTGCAGGCCGAACCCGACGACACCGCCAGGTCCTTGAGTGCCATGATCAGGGACTCGCCCTCGACATAGTTGAAGCTCAGGTTCAGGTTGTGCGGCACACGCTGAGTCAGGCTGCCGTTGACGTAGAGCTCTTCCAGGCCATCGAGCTGCTTGAGAAAGCGATCGCGCAGCGCAGTCACCCGCAGATTTTCTGCGGCCATCTCTTCCTTGGCGATGCGGAAGGCCTCCCCCATACCGACCAGCTGATGGGTCGCCAGGGTGCCCGAACGCATACCGCGTTCGTGACCACCGCCATGCATCTGCGCTTCCAGACGTACGCGCGGCTTGCGACGCACGTACAGGGCGCCGACGCCCTTCGGACCATAAGTCTTGTGCGCGGAGAACGACATCAGGTCGACCTTGAGCTTGTCCAAGTCAATCTCGACCTTGCCGGTCGATTGCGCCGCATCAACATGGAACAGCACGCCGCGGGAGCGGGTCAGCTCACCGATGGCAGCAATGTCATTGATCGTGCCGACTTCGTTGTTCACATGCATGAGCGACACCAGCACGGTGTCATCACGCAGGGCCGCCTCGACCATGGCTGGGGTAATGATGCCGTCTTCGCCTGGCTCCAGGTACGTCACCTCGAAACCTTCGCGCTCCAGCTGGCGGCAGGTATCCAGTACCGCCTTGTGCTCGATCTTCGAGGTAATGAGGTGCTTGCCCTTGCTTGCATAGAAATGCGCCACGCCCTTGATGGCAAGGTTGTCCGACTCGGTAGCACCGGAAGTCCAGACGATTTCACGCGGATCGGCATTGACCAGCTCGGCCACCTGACGACGGGCATTCTCGACTGCCTCTTCGGCTTTCCAGCCAAACACATGGGAACGCGAAGCCGGGTTACCGAAATTGCCTTCCATCAGCAGGCAGTCGCACATTTTCTGCGCAACGCGCGGGTCGACCGGCGTAGTCGCGGAGTAATCCAGGTAAATCGGCAGCTTCATCAGTGCTCTCCTATCGGCGTTCAGGCCCGGCTGGCCGGCGCCACCACTCAATCGAGGGTGGACGCTTCAATCTTGTCGAGGAACGGGGTTTTGCCATTGCAGCGGCGCTGATCCTGGCGCAAAGCCACTTCCTGTACCTCGCGACGGGTAACCAGGTCCGCAAGGCTGATGCCACTCAGAAACTCATGGATCTGCTGACTCAGATCGCACCAAAGATGATGGGTCAGACAGGTATCGCCGCTGTGGCAGTCGCCCAGCCCCTGGCAGCGCGTCGCATCAACAGATTCATTGACCGCATCGATCACCTGCGCCACCTGAATGCCCGTCATGTCGCGGGCGAGCTGATAACCACCACCCGGACCACGCACACTGCTCACCAGATTGCCGCGACGCAGCTTGGCAAACAGTTGCTCAAGGTAAGACAGGGAAATGCCCTGACGCTCGGAAATATCCGCCAGGGAAACCGGCCCCTTCTGCGCGTGCAGAGCGAGGTCGAGCATGGCGGTCACGGCGTAGCGGCCTTTGGTGGTGAGTCGCATGGAAGTACCACGGATTCGCTGAGTTGCAGCGAGTATGCAATTTCCGACTAATTAAGTCAACTATAAGACCCAGCTAGATAGTCGGATATGCAATGAGTGCGGGCGCGAATTGTAACAAGCCCGCACACACATAGCATCAACGAGGCGACGACTCGCCCTCGCCCTTGACCCCGGCAAAATCTTCATCGCGCAGCTCCGGGAGCTTCTTCGCGCAGTAATCGCTGCCCAGGGCCGTCAGCGCCTTGCACATTCCCTCCAGGCGCTCATCCACCGCCTGCAGGTGATCGAGCAGCTGACCGATGGCCCGCGCCACCGGATCCGGCATATCCTGCCCCAGACCATAGGCATCAAAACCATACTTCTCGGCAATCGCCTGGCGCTTGGCCTCCTGCTCATCCGCCTCCTTGGCAATGATCCGCCCCGGAATGCCAACCGCAGTAGCACCGGCCGGCACGGCCTTGGTCACCACCGCATTGGAACCGATCTTGGCACCCGCACCGACAGTGAAGGGGCCAAGCACCTTGGCGCCGGCACCCACCACAACCCCATCCTCAAGGGTCGGATGCCGCTTGCCCTTGTTCCAGCTGGTTCCACCCAGCGTCACCCCCTGATATAGAGTGACATCATTGCCGATCTCGGCTGTCTCGCCGATCACGATGCCCATGCCGTGATCGATAAAGAAGCGGCGACCGATCTTCGCGCCTGGATGAATCTCGATCCCGGTCAGCCAGCGGCTGAACGTCGACACCAGACGCCCCAGCCACTTCCAGCCCATCCCCCAGCAGGCATGCGCGACACGATGCAGCCAGATGGCATGCAGGCCTGGATAGCAAGTCAGCACCTCAAAGGCATTGCGCGCCGCCGGATCACGATGGAATACGCTCTGAATGTCTTCCCGCATACGCTCGAACATCACTCTTCACCTTTTTTGCAAGCAGCGCCGTCGACGACTTTCTGCGTCTCGGTAAGGATGCCGCGAAGAATATTCATTTCCAGACGACTGATCGCACAGCGCCCATACAACCGACGCAGGCGCGCCATCAGGTGACGCGGCTTCTCCGGGTCGAGAAACCGAATGGCGATCAGCGTTTGCTCCAGATGGCGGAAATAGGCTTCCAGCTCCTCGACCGTCACCAGCTGGCTATTGAGCATGGCCGTGGTTTCCAGCTTGGCCATCTTGGTCGGCTGCCCCTGCTGCGCCAGCCAGGCCATGCGCACCTCATAGGTCAGCACCTGCACCGCGGCCGCCAGGTTCAGCGAGCCAAATTCGGGATCGGAAGGAATGTGCACATGAAAGTGGCAGCGCTGCAGCTCCTCATTGGTCAGCCCGGCGTATTCGCGGCCAAATACCAGCGCAACCTGCCCACCCTGCCCCAGATGCTCCAGGGAAGTACTCGCACACTCTCGCGGATCCAGCAGCGGCCAGGGAATACGCCGATCCCGCGCACTGGTACCCAGCACCACACTGCAGCCGGTCAAAGCCTCCTCCAGGGTATCCACCACCAACGCCGCATCGAGAATATCGGTCGCACCGGAAGCCCGCGCGACCGCCTCGCTACTGGGAAAGTCTTCAGGCTGCACCAGCACCAGCTGCGACAGGCCCATGTTTTTCATGGCTCGCGCAGCGCCGCCGATATTGCCGGGATGACTGGTATTAACCAGCACGACTCGAATGTTCTGCAGCACCACAGGCTCTCACACGGCATTGAACGAGCGGCGATGTTACCGAACGAAGCGGAGCAACGCACGCAACAGACGGAGCAGCCTGCATGACCTACGCTTTTCTGGTAATATGATCGGCTTTCTTTAACGCCCCAGGTAAATTGCCATGCAGCCCATGCTGAATATCGCGCTGCGCGCGGCCCGCAGCGCCGGTGAACTGATTTTCCGTTCCATCGAGCGCCTGGACGCCATCTCCGTCAACGAGAAGGACGCCAAGGACTACGTCACCGAAGTAGACCGTGCGGCTGAGCAGACCATCATCGCGGCACTGCGCAAGGCCTATCCGAACCACGGTATCTACGGTGAGGAAAGCGGCCTCAGCGAAGGTCAGGGCGAGGGCAAGGATTACCTGTGGATCATCGACCCGCTCGATGGCACCACCAACTTCGTGCGTGGCGTGCCGCATTTCGCCGTGAGCATTGCCTGCAAATACCGCGGCCGCCTTGAGCATGCGGTCATTCTCGATCCTATCCGCCAGGAAGAATTTACCGCCAGCCGTGGCGGCGGTGCAGCCATGAACGGCCGCCGCATCCGCGTGAGCAATCGCAAGAGCCTGGAAGGCGCCCTGCTCGGCACCGGCTTCCCCTTCCGCGACAGCCAACTGGACAACCTGGACAACTACCTGGGCATGTTCCGCAGCCTGGTCGGCGAAACCGCCGGCATCCGCCGCGCCGGCGCAGCGAGCCTGGACCTGGCCTACGTGGCCGCCGGCCGCTTCGACGCCTTCTGGGAGTTTGGTCTGTCCGAGTGGGACATGGCTGCTGGCGCCCTGCTGATCCAGGAAGCCGGCGGTCTGGTCAGCGACTTCAGCGGTGGCCACGAATTCCTCGAAAAGGGCCACATCGTGGCGGGCAACACCAAGTGCTTCAAGGCCGTGCTGACCGCCATCCAGCCGCACCTGGCACCGAGCATGAAGCGCTAAGCGCACCCTGTTCGACACAAAAAAGCGCCCCGCGGGGCGCTTTCTTATTGCCGGTCGATTACTGCGCAGGCGGTGCTGCAGTCTGCTGCGAGAGAATCAGCTGGCCACTGTCACTCAGCGGAATGCGCTGACCCGGATCATGATCCATGCGCACCTGACCGATCTTGCCATCCAGCTGGTACTGCACGTCATAACCCACCAGTTTTTCACTGGTGTCGGTCACCGTATTGCAGCGCGTTTCGGTGGTGGTGTAGGTATCACTGGCCTGCATGTTTTCCTGCACCTTGTTACCGGCATAGCCACCGGCCGCCGCACCGGCCACGGTCGCCACCTTCTTGCCGGTACCACCACCCACCTGATTGCCGAGCAGGCCACCGGCCAGCGCACCAATCACCGTACCGGCAATCTGATGCTGATCCTTGACCGGCGCCTGCTTGGTCACCGTCACCTCACGACACTCCTGGCGCGGCGTCTTGATGGTTTCCTTGACCGGCTGCACCGCCAGTACTTCGGCATACTTGGGAGCAGAGACCATATGGTAGGTCGCCACAGCACCTCCGGCAGTAACACCTACGGCACCCAGCACCGCTCCCACGATCATCGACTTGTTCATCTTGCCCTCCAATATGGCGCGATCTGCAGATAAATCCTGCACTCGCAGAATTGGAGGGCATTTTCGCCGATGAGTTCCAGTCGATGCCGCTGCAGTCCGGCAGTTGCGACGTACCCCACAAAAAAGCCCGGCACTAGGCCGGGCTTTTTCTTACGTCATTGCATCAAGGACGCTCATCAACCTCTTCAGAAGCCACCGGAGGAATCAGATCCTCAGTCGTCAGCTTCAGCCAGATCAGCAGGATGCTGGCGATATACACCGACGAGTAGGTGCCCGCCGACACACCAATGAACAGCGCCAGGGAGAAGCCCCACAGCGGCTCACCACCGAACACCATCAACGCAACGATCGCCAGCAGCGTGGAGATCGACGTAGCCATGGTGCGCAGCAGGGTCTGGGTGGTCGAGATATTGATGTTGTCGATCAGCTCTGTCTTGCGCAGTACGCGGAAGTTTTCCCGGATACGGTCGAACACCACGATGGTGTCGTTCAGCGAGTAGCCGATGATCGCCAGCACTGCGGCCAGCACGGTGAGATCAAACGGAATCTCGAAGAAGGAGAACACGCCCAGGGTCACGATCACGTCGTGAATCAGCGACACAATGGCGCCAAAACCGAACTTCCACTGAAAGCGGAAGGCAACGTAGAGCAGGATGCCGCCGAGCGCCAACAGCATGCCCAGGCCGCCCTGATCACGCAGTTCCTCGCCCACCGCCGGCCCGACGAACTCGACACGCTTTACCGTCGCCGGGTTGGCGCTATCGGCCTTGAGCAGAGCATCAGCCACCTGGTTACCCAGCAGCGGATCATCACCCGGCATGCGCACCAGCAAATCGGTGGTCGCACCAAAGCTCTGCACGACGGCATCGGCAAAGCCGGCCTGCGCCAACTGAGCCTTGACCTGCTGCTGGTCAGCCGGCTTCTGGTAAGACAGCTCGATCAGCGTACCGCCGGTGAAGTCCAGACCGAAGTTGAGCCCCTTGATGGCCAGGCTACCCAGCGAAATCAGGGTCAACACCACGGTGACCGCAAAGGCCACGTGGCGAATACCCATGAAATTAATGACTTTTTTCATCTGGTCAGCCCCTTAGATCCACAGCTTCTTGAAGTCCCGACCACCGAAGATCAGGTTGACCATGCCCCGGGTCACCACCACCGCCGTGAACATCGACGTGATGATGCCCAGCGACATGGTCACGGCGAAGCCCTTGATCGGGCCGGTGCCCATGGCAAACAGAATGCCGCCGACCAGCAGCGTGGTCAGGTTGCCGTCGATGATTGCCGTAAAGGCACGATCGAAGCCCTCATGGATGGCACGCTGAATCGACATGCCATTGGCAATTTCCTCGCGAATACGCGAGAAGATCAGCACGTTGGCGTCCACCGCCATACCCATGGTCAGCACGATACCGGCGATACCCGGCAGGGTCAGGGTCGCTCCCAGCGCCGACATCAACGCCAGCAGCACGATCATGTTGAAGCCCAGCGCCACAGTCGCCAGCACACCAAAGAAGCGGTAGATGGCGATGATGAACAGCGAAACGAAGAGGAAGCCCCACAGAGATGCTTCGATACCCAGCTCGATGTTCTCGGCACCCAGGCTCGGACCAATGGTGCGCTCCTCGGCGAAGTGCATCGGCGCCGCCAGACCACCGGCACGCAGCAGCAGCGCCAGCTCGGAAGACTCACCCGGACCATCCAGCCCAGTGATGCGGAAGCTATTGCCCAGCGCCGACTGAATCGTGGCCAGGCTGATGATTTTCTTCTCTTCCTTGAAGGTCTGTACTTCGACTTCCTTCTCGACCCCGTCGACCAACTGGCGCACCAGTTTGCTCTGCGGCTTCTGCTCGATGAAGATCACCGCCATGCTGCGCCCGACGTTGGTGCGGGTAGCACGAGTCATCAACTCACCGCCGTGACCATCCAGGCGAATGTTCACCTGCGGCCGGCCGTTCTCGTCGAAGCTGGCCTGGGCATCAGTTACCTGATCACCGGTGATGATCACGCCACGCTCCAGTGGCACAGCCGGACGACCGGCCTCACGGAACTCGAAAGCCTCGGTAGCGGCACGCGCGGTATCCGCATCCGCCGCCAGACGGAACTCCAGGTTGGCCGTCTTGCCGAGAATGCGCTTGGCCTCGGCCGTATCCTGCACGCCCGGCAACTCGACCACGATACGGTTGGCGCCCTGACGCTGTACCAGCGGCTCAGCCACACCCAGTTCGTTGACCCGGTTGCGCACGGTGGTGAGGTTCTGCTTGATCGAGTATTCACGAATCTCGGCAAGCTTGGCCTGGCTCAGCGCCAGACGCAGCACCTGCTGACCCGCACGTTCGCTGCGGGTCATTTCGAACTCAGTAAAGCTCTTGCGCACCAGCGCCTCGGCCTGCTCCAGGGTTGCTTCATCACTGAAGCCCAGAGCGATGGCACCATCCTGCGGCGGCAGACTGCGGTAGCGCACACGCTCCTTGCGCAGCAGGCTCTTTACCTCACCCTCATAGACCTTGACGCGCGAGGTGACGGCCTTGTCCATGTCGACTTCCAGCAGGAAGTGCACACCACCGGACAGGTCCAGGCCCAGCTTCATCGGGCTGGCAGCCAGGTTGCGCAGCCACTGCGGAGTCGTCGGCGCCAGGTTCAGAGCGACCACATAGCCATCGCCGAAGGCATGACGCAGCACGTCCTTGGCCGGCAGCTGGTCGGCCATCTTGGTCAGGCGCAGCAGGGCGTTCTTCTCGCCCAGACTGCCGGCCTTGACTGCGATACCCGCGGCCTTGAGCGCATCCTCAGCCTTCTTGACGTCGGCCTCGGTGATTTTCAGCGCCGTACTCTCGCCACTGATCTGGATGGCCGGATCGTTGGGGTAGAGGTTTGGCGCGGAATAGATGAAGCCGATCGCCAGCACAGCCAGGATCAGCAGGTATTTCCACAGTGGGTATTTATTGAGCATGACACCGCCCGTTTATTATGAAGCGGGGCGCCATAAGCGCCCCGTTGTTGGAATACCAGCCTGAAAGTCAGATGGCTTTCAGCGTGCCTTTCGGCAGGGCAGCGGCAATCGCACCCTTCTGCATCTTCAGCTCGACGGTATCGGAAACCTCGATCACCACGAACTCATCGGAAACCTTGACCACCTTGCCGGCGATACCACCGGAGGTCACCACTTCGTCGCCCTTCTGCAGGCCGCCGATCAGGTTCTTGTGCTCTTTGGCACGCTTGGCCTGCGGGCGCCAGATCATGAGATAGAAGATAACCACGAAACCGATCAGAAATACCCACTCGAAACCACTGCCGGCAGGACCAGCGGCGGCAGCCGGAGCAGCTGCATCGGCGTAGGCAGCGGGAATCAGAAAGCTCATGTAAAACTCCTAGTCAAAGGTCTTGGATTGGGTGAGCGACCGGCCAACCGGACCGATATCGCACGAACTCTGCAAACTGGCAGCGATTCTCATTAATTGGGGCGCAAACGAGCCGATTTCAACCCCGCTCAATCCGCCAGCGGAGGCACTGGCAGACCGCGTTTGGCGTAGAAGGCCGCAACGAAGTCGGCCAATGTACCCTGTTGAATAGCCTCGCGCAAACCAGCCATCAGGCGCTGATAATGGCGCAGGTTATGGATGGTATTGAGCATGCTGCCGAGCATTTCGCCGCACTTGTCCAGGTGGTGGAGATAGGCGCGGGAGAAGTTCTGGCAGGTGTAGCAATCACAGCTCGCATCCAGCGGCGAATCGTCATGTTTGTGCACCGCGTTGCGGATTTTCAGCACGCCACTCTCGACGAACAGATGACCATTGCGCGCGTTACGCGTCGGCATCACACAGTCGAACATGTCGACCCCACGACGCACGCCTTCGACCAGATCTTCCGGCTTGCCCACGCCCATCAGGTAGCGCGGCTTGTCGTCCGGCAGGTGCGGCGGCAGGAAGTCCAACACACGGATCATTTCTTCCTTGGGCTCGCCGACCGACAAACCGCCAATCGCCAGGCCATCGAAGCCGATCTCGTTCAGCCCTTCCAGCGAGCGCAGACGCAACTCTTCGTGCATGCCGCCCTGAACGATACCGAACAGCGCCGAGGGATTGTCGCCGTGAGCTTCCTTGGAACGCTTGGCCCAGCGCAGCGACAGTTCCATCGAGCGCTTGGCGGTGTCGAAATCCGCCGGGTAAGGGGTGCACTCATCGAAGATCATCACGATGTCCGAACCCAGCGCACGCTGCACCGCCATCGACTCTTCCGGCCCCATGAAGACCTTGGCGCCATCGACCGGCGAGGAGAAATACACGCCCTCCTCCTTGATCTTGCGCATGGCACCGAGGCTGAACACCTGGAAACCACCGGAGTCGGTGAGAATCGGCCCCTGCCACTGCATGAAGTTGTGCAGATCACCGTGCTGCTTGATGACCTCGGTGCCCGGACGCAACCACAGATGAAAGGTATTACCCAGAATGATCTGCGCGCCAATCGCCTCGATATCGCGCGGCAGCATGCCCTTGACCGTACCGTAGGTGCCCACCGGCATGAAGGCCGGGGTTTCCACCACGCCACGCGGAAAGGTCAGGCGACCACGACGGGCACGTCCATCGGTGGCCAGCAAATCGAATTTCATGAAGCTCATGCCTGGGTCTCCGGTGCATCGGGCTGCGGATTACGGGTGATGAACATGGCATCGCCATAGCTGAAGAAGCGGTAGCCGTGCTCGACCGCCGCCGCGTAGGCAGCCATGGTGGCGCGATAGCCGGCAAACGCGCTGACCAGCATCAGCAGGGTCGACTCCGGCAGGTGGAAGTTGGTGACCAGGGCGTCAACCACATGAAACGGCCGCCCCGGATAAATAAAGATGGAAGTATCGCCACTGAAGGCCTTGAGCTCGCCGCATTGCGCCGCCGTTTCCAGCGAACGCACGCTGGTGGTGCCCACGGCGATCACCCGACCGCCGCGCGCGCGACACGCCGCCACGGCATCGACCACCCCCTGGGTGACCTCCAGCCACTCGCTGTGCATGTGGTGATCTTCGATACGCTCGACGCGTACCGGCTGGAAGGTGCCCGCGCCGACATGCAGGGTGACAAAAGCAGTGTCCACGCCCTTGTCACGAATAGCCGCCAGCAGGGCCTCATCGAAGTGCAGTCCGGCCGTCGGAGCAGCGACCGCTCCCGCCTTGTCCTTATCGGAATAAACCGTCTGATAGCGCTCACGGTCCGAGGCTTCGTCCGGGCGATCGATATAGGGCGGCAACGGCATATGGCCGACCCGATCCAGCAGCGGCAACACCGGTTCGGCAAAGCGCAGCTCGAACAGAGCATCGTGGCGCGCCAGCATCTCAGCCGAACCACCACCCTCGATCAGGATCTGCGAACCCGGCTTGGGCGATTTGCTGGAGCGCACATGGGCCAGTACACGATGGGTATCGAGCACTCGTTCAATGAGGATCTCCAGCTTGCCGCCACTGGCCTTCTGGCCGAACAGGCGTGCCGGAATCACCCTGGTGTTGTTGAACACCATCAGGTCGCCGGGACGCAGGTAATCAAGCAGTTCGCTGAACTGGCGATGGTTCAGCGAACCACTTTCGCCCTCCAGAACCAGCAGACGACTGGCGCGACGCTCGGCCAGCGGATGGCGGGCAATCAGCTGTTCAGGGAGCTCAAAATGAAA
>CALMID010000511.1 GCA_937863915.1 uncultured Pseudomonas sp. | reverse complement strand
GGCGACCGACACCGTCAAGATCTCGCCGACACTCAGGGCATCGCCGCCGACCGCACCATCATCCTCACCCTGCAGGGGCTGGCGCTGGCCTGCCTGCTGCTGGCCGGCAGCAAGTTCGGCCTGGGCCTGTGCTTTTACCTGGGCCTGGCGGGCGCCGCGGCCTGCTTCCTCCGGGAGTTTGTCAGCACCCGCCAGCGCGATGCGGCCAGCTGCTTTGCCGCGTTTCTGCACAACCACTGGGCCGGTCTGCTGATCCTGCTAGGGCTGATCGCCGACTACGCCCTGCGCTGAGCAACGGTTCAAAGTCTGCTGCGCGTCGGCCATGCAGCGTTGAAATCGGGCTCAGAAGCCGCTTGCGGCTAACGCCTTTGGGGCGGCCCCGAAGGGGCGAGCGGAGCGAGTCATGCTCATTTACAACTCGTAAACTGCGCTTCTTCGCCCAATTTCGCCTTGCCTGGCTCTAGCTCGCACACTTTGAGCGGATTCTGAGGCGCCGGGCGGGGCGCGCGCACTGTCACAAGCCTGCAATAATTCCGTTATCTAATGCGGCGCAGTAACCGACAGATCCCTGAGGTCCCGCCATGGTTGGTAAGTCCATCCTGATCGTTGATGACGAAGCACCGATTCGCGAAATGATTGCCGTTGCCCTGGAAATGGCCGGCTATGACTGTCTGGAGGCGGACAACGCCCAGCAGGCCCATGCGCTGATCGTCGATCGCCAGCCCGACCTGATCCTCCTCGACTGGATGCTGCCCGGCACCTCCGGCATCGAACTGGCCCGCCGCCTCAAGCGCGACGAGCTGACCGCCGACACACCGATCATCATGCTCACCGCCAAGGGTGAAGAGGACAACAAGATCCAGGGCCTGGAAGTCGGCGCCGACGACTACATCACCAAGCCGTTTTCGCCGCGTGAACTGGTGGCCCGCCTCAAGGCCGTGCTGCGCCGTGCCGGCGCCGCCGACAACGAGACGCCAATCGAAGTTGGCGGCCTGCTGCTCGACCCGATCAGTCACCGCGTCACCATCGACGGCAAGCCGGCCGACATGGGCCCCACCGAATACCGCCTGCTGCAGTTCTTCATGACCCACCAGGAGCGCGCCTATACCCGTGGTCAGTTGCTCGATCAGGTCTGGGGCGGCAACGTCTATGTCGAGGAGCGCACGGTCGACGTGCATATCCGCCGGCTGCGCAAGGCACTCGGCGAGGCTTACGAGAATCTGGTGCAAACGGTACGCGGCACCGGCTATCGTTTCTCCACCAAGGCCTGATACACGCCACCGGCATGAACCTTGGTAGCAGGCTGCGGGCGCACTTGATGACGTCCCTGTAAACTGCCTGCTTCAGCCGCTCTGGCCTGGCGCTTTGCCCGGCAGATTCAGTGGCCACTCGCAACAAGGACTCAGCGTGAAACAACAATGGCGTGGCGGCCTGGTGCGTCGCCTGCTTCTTTTGCTCGGCGCCTGCCTGCTGGTGGGCGCGCTCAGCGGCCAGTTCGCCTGGGCGCTGGTCGTCGGTCTGGCCGCCTATCTGGGCTGGACCCTCTGGCAGCTGCTGCGTTTGCAGGAATGGTTGCAGCGCAAACAGGCCGATGAGCCGCCGCCCGATGGCCATGGCCTGTGGGGTGAGGTGTTCGACAGCATCTATCACCTGCAGCGCCGTGATCAGCGCGCCCGCGGACGCCTGCAGGCGGTGATCGACCGTGTGCAGGAATCCACCGCGGCCCTGCGCGACGCCATCATCATGCTCGACAGCGATGGCAACCTGGAGTGGTGGAACATCGCCGCCGAGCAGTTGCTGGGCCTGAAGACCCCGCAGGACAGTGGCCAGGCCATCAGCAACCTGGTGCGCCACCCGCGCTTCAAGGAATACTTTGCCGAGGAAAACTACAGCGAGCCGCTGGAGCTGCCTTCGCCGATCAACGAGCGCATGCGTCTGCAGATCCAGATCACCCTGTATGGCAATCGCGAGCACCTGATGCTGGTGCGCGACGTGACCCGCGTGCATCAGCTGGAACAGATGCGCAAGGATTTCGTCGCCAATGTGTCCCACGAGCTGCGCACGCCGCTGACCGTGATCACCGGCTACCTGGAAACCCTCGCCGACAACGTCGAAGGGGTGAATCCGCGCTGGCTGCGGCCGCTGCAACAGATGCAGCAGCAGGCCGAGCGCATGCAGAACCTGCTCAATGACCTGCTGCTGCTGGCCAAGCTGGAGGCCACCGACTACCCCTCGGACAGCCTGCCGATTCAGCTCGAACCCTTGCTCACGAGCATCCGCAATGACGCCATCGCCCTTTCGGCCAACCGTCAGCATCAGATCAGTCTGGAAGTCGAACCGGGCCTGAGTCTGCGTGGCAGCGAGGCGGAGCTGCGCAGTGCCTTCTCCAACCTGGCTTTCAACGCGGTCAAGTACAGCCCGGATGGCAGCAGCGTGTGCATCCGCGCCTGGCAGGACGCCCAGGGCATTCATGTGGCGGTCCAGGACAGCGGCATCGGCATCGAGGCGCGGCACATCCCGCGCCTGACCGAGCGTTTCTACCGGGTCGATGCCAGCCGTGCCTCCACGACGGGTGGCACCGGCCTCGGCCTGGCCATCGTCAAGCATGTGCTGCTGCGCCACCGTGGCAATCTGGCGATCAGCAGCAGCCTCGGTCACGGCAGTCTGTTCAGCTGTCATTTCCCGTCCCACGCCGGGCTGGGCGAACGCTGAGAGCACGCCTGAAGGGCGCTGCAACCTTGCAAAGCACGCCCCCAACCCTCACCCTTAGCCGGTCTTCCACAAACACAAAGCCTTATGGACCCTTCCCCCACACTCGAAACGTCCACCCTGTTTGCCGATCTCGGCCTGGTTTTTTTTGCGCTGTTCCTCGTGCTGCTCAACGGCTTCTTCGTGGCCGCCGAGTTCGCCATGGTCAAGCTGCGCGCCACCAAAGTGGCGGAAATTGCCGACCAGCATGGCTGGCGCGGCCATATCCTGCGCACCGTTCATCGTCAGCTGGATGCCTACCTCTCGGCCTGCCAGCTGGGCATCACCCTGGCCTCGCTGGGCCTCGGCTGGGTAGGCGAGCCGGCCTTCGCCGAGCTGATCACGCCCGTGCTCAGCTACCTGGGTGTCGACTCGCCCAAGCTGGTGCATGGCATCGCGTTCTTCACCGCGTTCTTCATCATTTCCTACCTGCACATCGTGGTCGGCGAGCTGGCGCCCAAGTCCTGGGCGATCCGCAAACCCGAGCTGCTGTCGCTGTGGACTGCCGCGCCGCTGTACCTGTTCTACTGGCTGATGTACCCGGCCATCTACCTGCTCAACGCCAGCGCCAACGCCATCCTGCGCATGGCCGGGCAGGGTGAGCCGGGGGCGCACCACGAGCACAGCTACAGCCGCGACGAGCTGAAACTGATTCTGCATTCGAGCCGCGCCCAGGAAACCGACGACAGCCAGGGTCTGCGCGTGGTGGCCTCGGCGGTGGAGCTGGGCGAGCTGGAAGTGGTCGACTGGGCCAACTCCCGCGAAGACCTGGTCAGCCTCGAGCACGACCTGCCGCTGGCCGATATCCTCGCCGTGATCCGCCGGCACAAGTACAGCCGCTACCCGGTGTACGACAGCCACAAGGAAGAGTTCGTCGGCCTGCTGCACATCAAGGACCTGCTGCTGGCGCTGTCGGCGCTGGAGAGCATGCCGGAGTCGTTCGATCTGTCCGAACTGACCCACCCGCTGGAGCGTGTGTCCAAACACCTGCCGCTGGCCCAGCTGCTCGAACAGTTCCGCCAGGGTGGTTCGCACTTCGCCCTGGTCGAGGAGGCTGACCACAAGGTTATCGGCTACCTGACCATGGAGGACGTGCTGGAGGTGCTGGTCGGCGATATCCAGGACGAGCACCGCAAGGCCGAGCGTGGCGTTCTGGCCTACCAGCCGGGTCGCCTGCTGGTGCGTGGCGACACACCGTTGTTCAAGATCGAACGCCTGCTCGGCATCGACCTCGACCACATCGAGGCCGAAACCCTTGCCGGGCTGGTCTACGACAGCCTCAACCGCCTGCCGGAAGAGGAAGAGGTGCTGGAGGCCGAAGGCCTGCGCATCATCGTCAAGAAGATGAAAGGGCCGAAGATCATTCTGGCCAAGGTGCTCAAGCTCGACTGAGCCCGCCCCGCGCGGCGGCCATCACGGCCGCCGCCTGCTTCGCTGCCCGCCGCGCGTTAAAAATATTGGACTGGCAGCATTCCCTCTGTCTCGGTTAATTCCTCTGTAGATCACGTCTTGCCTGGCTTTGCGGTCATTTCCGCCCCGGCTGATGGTCGGATTTTGTGACGTTCGAACGGCGATTGTTTGACATTTTTTACGCCTCTGGCCACACTGCCTGCACGGTTCCGACTGCCAGAGAGCCGTCGCGGGCAGGCTTTCGCGCCGCCCAACTCCCGCGTGTGGTCCGGCAAAACGCCGTTGCAGACCACCCGGCAGCGACTCTCTTCATGCTCAGGCTCAAGACTCCAGGTCTGCCGCCTGGACAGGCGGAACCCGCAATAAACAGGAAGCAGCGCCACGCCGATGGCCCTTCCTGCCAAGCAACGGCAGGTCCGACCTGCCCCAAGGTGACGTATGTCCAACAAGAACACTGGCAATACCCCGAACACCCCGCGTAAACCCGTCGTGCTGATGTCCATGGGGCATCAGGAACGCAAAGGCCACGACTATCAGGTCATGACCCACAAATACATCGTGCCCCTGGTGGAAATCTCCGGCTGCGTGCCGCTGCTGGCGCCCACCTGCTGCGGCCCGGATGATGTTGATCAGTACCTCGACATGGTCGATGGCGTGTACCTCACCGGTGCCGGCAGCAACATCGATCCGGCCCTCTACGGCCAGGAAAACCTCACCCCGGAGAAGGGCCAGGACAAGAACCGCGACCTCTTCGACCTGCCGCTGATCCGCAAGGCCATCGCCCGCGGTCTGCCGATCTTCGCCATCTGCCGTGGCATGCAGGAAATCAACGTGGCCCTCGGCGGCACCATCCACCAGAAGGTCTACAGCCTCGACGGCTACAACGATCACCGCGAAGACAGCGATGATCCGGTCGATGTGCAGTACGCCCAGGTGCATGGCGTGCGCCCCGTTGAAGGCAGCTGGCTGCAGAAGCTGCTGGGTGACGAGATTCAGGTCAACTCGCTGCATGGTCAGGGCCTGGACAAGCTGGGCGAAGGCCTGGAGCCGCTGGCCTACGCGGAAGATGGCCTGGTCGAAGCCATCCATATGCCCGCGCTGCCGCAATTCACCCTGGCCGTGCAGTGGCACCCGGAGTGGCAAGCCGCGCAGAACCCGGACTCGGTGAAGATCTTCCAGGCCTTCGGCGAAGCCTGCCGCGAGCAGGCAGCCAAGCGCGCCTGAGCCTGCCGTGCTCTACCGGAAAGCCCGCCTTGTGCGGGCTTTCTGCTATTGGCGACGCAGCAGCAGGCTGAGCCAGAAACCGGCCCACGACAGTCCCAGTGCCAACAGCACCAGAGCCGGGGCCCAGTGGCCAAAGAGTTCCTGCAGCCAGAGCAGCAGTTGCGGTCCCAGATAGGACAGCAGGCGATGCCCCGAGGGCGTTCCTGAATAGAGGCCCTGCTCGATTATCTGCCATGCCTCATGGAGCGGCATGGCCGCCGCCGGCAGCAGTATCAGGCTGATCAGCTCCGGCATCCGTGAGGGCGCCAGTCGCCCCCAGGGTCGATACCCTTCGCGCAACAGGAGGGCGAACAGCGCGGCGTAGTAGAGCAGCCCCAGCAGCCAGATCAGGTTGCGCCACTCAGGATTGCGGATCACAGCCAGGAGCGCCGCGCTCCCCAGGCCCAGGCTGAGCAGCGCCCAGATCGCCCAGAACAGCCATTTCATCAGTCGAACAGCCCCAGCTGCTCCGTCTTGGCCGGCGCAACATCCGGTCGAATCGCGTCCGGCAGCGCCAGCCGCTCGGCCAGGCCGGCGGCGCGTTCGGCGCGGGTGTTGACCGCCTCCAGCAGGCGCGCGGGCAGCCCCCAGATTTCCACCTGCTGCTTGGCGCGGGTGATGCCGGTGTAGAACAGGCTGCGGGTCAGCAGCGGGCTGGGCGTTTCCGGCAGGACCAGCAAGACCTGGGCGAACTCCGAGCCCTGGCTCTTGTGCACGGTCATGGCGAAGGCGCTGTCATGGCTGGGCAGGCGCGCGGGGGCGAAGGCGCGAAACCCTGCCTCGGCCTCGAAGAACACGCGCAGGCCATTAGGCGTGTTCAGGCACAGGCCGATGTCGCCATTGAACAGGCCCAGGGCGTAATCGTTCTGCCGCACCATCACCGCGCGGCCGGTGTACCAGCGTTCGCCCGGTTGGCGGCGGAAGCGCGCCTCCAGCGCTTCGTTAAGTCCGGCCACACCCCAGGCACCCTCGCGCTGAGCAGTCAGCACGCGGAAGGCATTGAAGGCGTCAAAGGCCAGGGCCGGATCGCCTGTCCGGGCGGCGGCGAGGTAGGGCGCGTAACCCTCCAGCAGCCGGCGGTGTAGCTCATTGAGCTGTGGTTCGGCATGCCAGCTCAGGTCGGCGCGCGCTTCCTGCAGCAGGGCCAGGGTGCCCGGTGCATCACCGCTGTTGATGCGCCGCGCCAGTTCGCCGATGCCGCTGTTACCGGCAAAACGGTGGCTGTGGGTCAGCAGCACCACAGCTTCTCCGAGCTGCGAGGTTGGCGTGCCGGGTGGCACCGGTTGGCCGGTCAGTCGCTCGATCTCGGCGGCGGCCTGGGTATCCAGGCCACGTCCTTCGCACAGCTCGGCGAACACCGCGCCGGCTTCCACCGCACAGAGCTGGTCCTTGTCGCCCAGCAGGATCAGCCGGGCATTCGGTGGCAGGGCGTCGAGCAGCTTGGCCATCAGTGCCAGGTCGACCATCGAGGCCTCGTCCACCACCAGCACGTCCAGCGGCAGCGGATTGGCCGCGTGATGACGCACCGCCGGCGAGTCGCCGCGACTGCCGAGCAGGCGGTGCAGGGTGCGTGCCTCCTCGGGCAGCAGCGCCTTGAGTTCATCGGCCAGCGGAAGCCTTTGGGCCGCTGGAAGATCCTCGGATTTGGCCTTGCGGATGGCCTCGGCCATGCGCGCGGCGGCCTTGCCGGTGGGGGCGGCCAGGCCGATGGCCAGGCGCTCGCCGCCGGGCTGTTCAAGCAGAGCGGCGAGCAGGCGCACCACGGTGGTGGTCTTGCCGGTGCCGGGGCCGCCGGAGATCACCGCCAGCTGGCGGCGCACCGCCTGGGCCGCGGCGATGCGCTGCCAGTCGGGCGGCTGGGCGCCGTCGTTGAAGGCGAACAGCCGGGCCAGTGACTCGCTCAGGCGTGCCTCGTCGACCTCCGGTCGCAGGGCGGCGCGGCGCAGCAGCTGGGACGCCAGCTGCACCTCGTAGGCGTGGTAGCGCGCCAGGTACAGACGCTCGTCATCGAGGATCAGCGGGGCGAAATCGCCGGGCGCGCCAACCAGGGCGCTGGTCTCCAGCTCGCCACGCCATTGCGCCAGTGCCGGCAGGCGGAAATCCTGCTCGGGCCAGGGCGAGGTGCCGGCCAGACGGCGCAGCGGCAGGCACACATCGCCATTACCCAGCGCCGCACAGCACAGCGCGGCGGCGGCCAGTACCGAGTCTGGCGCCTGGGGTTCCAGACGGCGCAGGCTGCCGAGCAGCGCCCGCTCCAGCGGGCCGAGGGGCCAACCCTCACCCCCGGCTCCTCTCCCGCTGGCGGCAGAGGGGGGCATCGGAGTTGCGCCATCGGCATGACTCCCTCTCCCGGTTGGGGAGAGGGTCGGGGTGAGGGGATGAGGCATCACGCGCCCTCCGCAAAGAGTCGGTCCAGCGCATCCAGCAGGTTGTCCTGCGGGCGCTGGAAGTACACGCCGGCCTCGGGCATGCCGCGCAGGAACAGGTACCAGGCACCGCCCAGCTGGCTGTCGTCGAAGTCCGCCAGGCGCAGGCGCAGGAAGCGGCGCAGCGCCACCAGGTAGATCAGGTACTGCAGGTAGTAGTGCGCGCCGGCGATGGCCTGCTCCAGGCGTTCGCCGCCGTAGTAGCTGGCGTCAGGGCCGAGCCAGTTGGACTTGTAGTCGAGGATGTACCAGCGTCCGGCGTGCTCGAAGGTCAGGTCGATGAAGCCCTTCATGAAACCGTTGAGGAGGTCGAAGTTGAGGCTCCCGGCCGCCTCGCGCATCGCCTGCGGCAGACCGTGGGCCGGGTCCTGCAGGAGGGCGCGCAGCGGCGCGATGGCCAGGTTGCGCAGCGGGAAGGTGAAACCCAGTTCGGGCAGCCGGCGCGCCGGGTCGAGGGCCGACAGGCGCAGGCCGACGCCATCGAGGTTGGTGTCCAGCACCCGCTGCAGCTGCTCGGTGGCGATGGCCTGCCAGTCCAGCGGCAGGCCGTGTTCCTGCAATTGCTGCTCGACCAGCGCGGCCAGTTCGCCCTTGCCGCGCATCCAGTCTTCGAGGATGGCATGCAGACAGGTGCCGGCGCGGGCGCCGCGAGGGAAGGCGAAGAAGCCCGTGCCCGGCTCGCGGCTGGCCGGCGCGGCAAGCTGGTCGCGGTCCGGTGCTTCGTGGTGCTGGTCGGCGGCCAGACCCGAGAAGCTGCCCATGCGCCAGGCGCTGGTCAGGCTGCGCGAGAGCTGCGCCAGTTGCTGTGGTGGCTCGGCGCGGGATTCGCCGGCGGCGCTGGCCTCAGCCATCTGCAGCGGCAGCACGGCCATGCGTCCTGCGCTGGCCGCCACCAGTGCGTTCAGCTCGCCCAGCAGGCCCTGCGGGCTGGCTTGGCGCAGATGCTCGTTGAGCTCGCCCAGGGCATCGGCGCCCGGCAAGTGACGACCATGCAGCAGCCAGGCGAGGGCGCTGCTGGCCAGGCTTTCGGTGGCCAGCACGCCGTCCTTACTGGGCTTGCAGTCCACCGGCCCCCAGTGCAGCCAGAGGTGGTCGCGGGCGCGGGTCAGGGCCACGTAGGTCAGGCGCAGCTTCTCGGCGAAGCTCTCGCGCCGTGCCGCCTCCACATGCTCATCGAGCCGATCGCCACCCAGATCGAGCAGCGGCTGGCCGTGTTCATCGTGGCAGGTCGCGGTGTCGGTGTTCTTGCCCAGCAGGCGCCCGTCCCACAGGTAGGGGCAGAACACCAGCGGGTACTCCAGGCCCTTGGAGGTGTGGATGGTGACGATCTGCACCCGCTCGGCATCGCTCTCCAGACGCAGCAGGGCGTCCTCTCCGTGGCTCTCGGCGGCGCGCTGGGCGGCGAACCAGGCCAGCAGCGGTTCCAGTCCCGGACGCAGCAGGCTCTGCGCCTGCAGCAGTTCGGCCAGGTGCAGCAGGTTGGTCAGCCGGCGTTCGCCGTCGACCAGCGCCAGCAGGCGCCCGGCTACACCTTCCTGATCCAGCCACGCGCGGAAGGCGCGCAGGAAACCCTGCTGCTGCCACAGCTGATGGAAGCTTTCGGCGCGCTCGCGCTCGGCATCCCACTCCTGGGCATCGTCCTGGCAGCGCGCCAGCGCCTCGGCGTCGCGCCCCAGCAGGCGGGTGGCCAGGGCATGGCGCAGCACGCCCTCGCGGCCGGGCTCGGCATAGGCAGCCAGTACGGCGGCCAGCTCGCCGGCCTCCTCGCTGTGCCACACGCTCTCCTTGCCGCGACGCACACTGGGCACGCCGCGTGCCGACAGCTCGGCAGCGATCTCCCCGGCCTGCTTGTGGCTGGCGACCAGCACGGCGATATCGCCGCCCTTGAGCGGCCTTCTGGCTCCGTCCGGCTCATCGAAATAGGCCTGCCCGGCATGGCTGGCGGCGAGCAGGGCGGCGATGCGCCGTGCACAGTCCTGGGCGGCCAGATTGCTGGCCTGGCCCTTGGTCAGCGGCTCGTCGCCAAGCCACACCAGGCCCAGCGGCGGCAGCGGCTCTGGCAGCACCAGCTGTGCGCGCGCCTTGCTGCTGGCGCCCACGGTTGGGTAGTCCAGATCCTGTTCGGCGAACGGCGTGGGGCGGTCGAACAGCTGATTCAGCGCACCGATCAGTGCCGGCGTGGAGCGGTGGTTGGTGGTCAGGCTGTACTGCCGCGCCGCTTCTTCGCGGGCCTTGAGGTAGGTGGCCAGGTCGGCGCCACGGAAGGCATAGATGGCCTGCTTGGGGTCACCCACAAAACACAAGTCGCCCTCGCTCTCGTAGACGCTGCGGAAGATCCGGTACTGGATCGGGTCGGTGTCCTGGAATTCGTCGATCAGCGCCAACGGGTACTGCCGGCGCAGGGCGGCGGCCAGGGTGGCGCCGCCTTCGCCCTGCAGGGCGTCGTTCAGGCGGTTGAGCAGGTCGTCGAAAGCGAGGATGCGCTGGGCCGCCTTGCGCGCCGGCAGCTGTTCGTTGAGCTGGGCGATCAGCCGCACCTTGAGGTCGATCAGCCGGCGTTCGGCCTCCGGCTGGCTGGCCGCCAGCGCTTCGACCAGCCCCTGCAGGGCGTCGGCCAGCGGGCTGTCCGGCACGCTGGCGCCCTTCTTCGCCGCGCGCAGCAGGCCGTCGCGGGACAGCCGCTGCAAGGCATCGCGCTCACCGAAAAGCGCCGCCGCGTCGCTGAAATAACCATCAAGCACGGCCTGCCAGGCCGCCAGCTTGCTGGCGTCGCACATGTTGCTCTTGAAGCCGTCAAAGGCTTTCAGCTGCTCCAGCCAGGCGGCGCTGTCGCGCTGCCAGAAGGCCTGGGCGTGCTGCCAGGCGGCGCGCAGCGGCGCCATGTTGGCCTGTGCGGCAGGTGCCGGCTCGATGCGCAGGAAGGGCTTACCCAGATGGCTGCGCAACTGGCCACGCAACTGCTGCGGGGTGATCTTCTTCTGCGCGATAAAGGCCGCCCATTCCGGCTCGGCACTGGCCAGCTCATGGCGCCAGAGGTCGGCGATCAGCGCATCGAGAATCTCGCGGTCGTCGCTGGACAGCTCGTTGTCGAAGTCGCCGCCGGCCTCGAAGGCGGCGTCCTGCAGGGCGCGCTGGCAGAAACCGTGGATGGTGAAGATGGCCGCTTCGTCGAAGCCGTGCACCGCCAGCAGCAGGCGGCGGCGATTGGCATCGCCCGGATACTGGTCGTGCAGGGCATTGAGCAGGGCATCGCTGCCGTGGCCCTGTTCATAGACAGCCAGCAGCTCGGCCAGGCGTTTGCGGATGCGCTCGCGCAGCTCGGCGGTGGCGGCGGTGGTGTAGGTGACCACCAGAATCTGCCCGACCGACAGCTGCTCCTGCAGCAACATCCGGGCGTAAAGTGCCGTGAGCGTCCAGGTCTTGCCGGTGCCGGCGCTGGCCTCGATCAGGCTGCGCCCGGCGAAGCTGTCGCGGAGCAGGTCGAGTGGGGCGTTCATGCGTCTTCCTCCTCGCCCTGCAGGGCATCCAGCGCCGGGCCGTAGAGGACCTCGGCCAGCGCCTCGAAGCGCTCGTCCAGCGGGTCGCAGTCGCGGAAGGCCAGGGCATTCCACGGGTCCTGACCTTCGCCGGTGAAGTAGTCGTTGCCTTCCCACATCACCCGCGCCTCGGCGCGTGCGGCGTCCTGCGGTTCCTTGCGGCCGGGATGGCGCCACTTGTGGGCGTAGCCGTGGCTGCACTTGGCGAATACCGGCAGCGGTGCGCAGAGCGCCTCCCGGTAGGCCTCCAGCCAGGGCTTGAGCAACATCAGCGGATCGGCCAGCGGGCCCAGGCGCCATTCGCTCTTCGGCGACAGCAGCCGGCTCTCGCGGGCGATGCCGGGCGTGGCGCTGGCATTGAGCAGCAGGTGGCGCAGCCAGAAGGGCGCCAGCTCCCAGGCGCCGAGATCACGCAGGCGGTAGTCGAACAGCCCCTCGCGGGTGACGCCTTCCAGCCAGCCGTGGATGCGCACGCCAGCCAGGCGGATATCCACCAGCAGTGGCTGGGCGGCATCGGCCGGTCGCTCGTCGAACAGGGTCGGGGCGAAGGCGCGGATCGGCCCGCGAATCTGTCCCCAGTGCGCCTGACCCAGCTCGCCCACCGGCAGCCAGCCTGCGGCAGCGGCCACGCGGCGCTCGTCGGCCTCGCTCCAGCCACTTTCCACCGCCTGCAGGGCCAACTGGCGCAGACCGTGCTGGGCGGTCCACTCGACGCTGAAGGGTTCGTCGCCGGCCAGTACCTCCTCGCTCTGCGCCAGACGCAGGCCCAGACGCTGTTCCAAGAGGTAGCGCGCCGGGTGCTTGAAACAGTGGATCAGTTGGCTCGGCTCCAGGGTCAGCCAGTCCTCGTCGGGTGGCGGCAGGCGGTGGCGGAACGGCGCCAGGGCTTCGCTCGGTGCTTGCGCCAGGCGCTCGGCGGCGCGGAACCAGGGTGCGGCGTAACCGGCGCGTCGGCCTTCGGCGAAATTGCCGGGGGCGAAGGGCTGCAGCGGGTGGGCAATGGTGATGGCTTGGCTCGGCGGCGTGCCCTGTGCAGAGACTGCTGTCATATCGACGGCATCGAGCAGCTCGCTGACCAGCACCGAGGGCGGTAGGTGCGCGTTGTCGCGGGCATCGCGGCCCACGTAGCTGAGGTACAGGCCGTCGCGCGCCGACAGGAGGATTTCCAGAAACAGGTAGCGGTCGTCCAGGCGCCGCGCGCGGTCGCCGCGCCGGGGCTTCTGCGCGATCAGATCGAAACCGGCGGCCGGGGTGCGCCGGGGCAGGGCGCCGTCGTCCAGACCGAGCAGGCAGACGTGGCGGAACGGCAGGCTGCGCATGGGCACCATGCTGCAGAAGGTGACCATGCCGGTGAGAAAGCCCGAGGCGCCGGAGCCCTGGTCCAGCGCCGCCACCAGGCGGTCGCGTACCAGTTCGATGGGAATGTCGCGGATGATGCCGGCGGCTGCGGCCTGATCGCGCAGGGCGGCGCAGGCCTTGCTCAACAGCAGCAGGGTGTCGCCGGCTTCCTGCTCGTCGAACAGGCTGTCGATCAGCAGTTGCAGGCTGTCGGCCCATTCGGCCAGCGGCCTGGGGCGTGCCAGTTCGTCGGCCCAGCCGGCCAGGCGCTGGACGAAGCCGGCCAAGGCACCGAGCAGTTGGCCGCGCGCGCCTTCCAGTGCGTCCAGCGGCCAGCTTTCGCCCAGCAAAGGGGGCGCGTTGCCGGCCAGTTGCGGCGGCGCGGCGAAGCCCAGCAGCAGGCGGTCCAGGCCCTGTTGCCAGGTAAAAGCTTGCTCGGCCGGCAGGCCCAGGCGACCGCGATGTTCGCCATCCCGGCCCCAGCGCACGCCGGCCTCACGCAGCCAGTCGCGCAGCAGTGGCAGATCCTCGGCCTCTATGCCGGCGCGGCGGGCGATGGCCGGCAGCTCCAGCCAGCCGAGCAGCTGTTCGGCGGCGAAGCGGCTTTGCGCCAGGTCGAGCAGGGCGAGGAAGGCCTCGATCAGCGGCAGTTCCGCGCGCAGGCTGCGGTCTGCCAGGCTGAAGGGGATGCGCGGAACGCCTTCGCGGGCCGTGCCCGGAGTTACTGAAAAAACCGCTTCGATAAAGGGTGCATAGCGTTCGATGTCCGGCGTCAGTACCACCACCTGATCGGGCGTCAGGGACGGGTCGGCGGCGAAGCGGGCGAGCAACTGGTCGTGCAGTACCTCGACCTCGCGCAGCGGCGAATGGCAGACATGCAGCTCCAGCGAGCGGTCGTCCTCGCGCAACGCCAGGCGCTCGTCGGCGGAGCGGCTGTGCAGGCGCAGGATGTCCTGCTGCAGGGCATGCAGCAGGCTGTCATCGTGCAGGTCCTGATCCTCGGGGTAGAGCCCGGTTTCCTGGCCGCTCAGGCTGAACAGGCTGTCGAAGAAGTCGCGCCCCTGCTTGCCCAGGCTGGCCAGCAGGGGATGGCCCACGTCCAGATACCAATCGTCTACCGACGGTTCGGGCAGGCGGGCCAGCTCACGGATATCGCGGATATCGCCCCAGGCCTCGCGGCAAGGGTTGAGGGCGAAGAGGATCACCTCGCAGTGCTGCGCCAGGCCTTCGAACACGCGCAGGTGGTGCGGCGGCAGAGCGCTGATGCCGAACACCACCAGGCGCTCGGGCAGCTGCGCCAGCGGCTGCGGGTCGTGCAGGCGGGCCAGCAGCTCGCCGAGCAGGCGCGCGCGGTGCGGGTGGCCGTCCTTGGTCAGTTCGTGCCACAGCAGCGCCTGCCAGTCCTCGTCGGCGCCCAGGTCCAGGCGCTCGCCACGCTCCCAGGCGGCCAGCCAGTCGTCGCGGTACAACAGGTACTGGTCGAACACGTCGGCGATGCGCGTGGCCAGGGTCAGCCGACGGCGCTCGTCGCCGCCTTCGAGGTAATGCGCCAGGCGCGGCGCCCGGGCAAGGTTTTCTGTTTCGCATAGCCAGTCGTACACACGCCAGGCCAGGGGCTTGGGGTCGAAGGCCGAAGTGGCCGGCAGCTCGCCCAGCACTTCGCGCGCCAGCTGCCAGATGAAGCTGGCCGGCAGTTGCACTTCCAGCTGCATGACGATGCCCTGTCGACGCGCCAGCTGCAGTGTCAGCCAGCGCCCCATGCCCTGGCTCGGCACCACCACCCGTGCCGGCGCCAGCGGATCGCTCAATGGCTGGGCGAGCAGCGTGGCGGCCAGCTCGCCGAGGCTTTCCAGGTCATTGGCGTGATACAGGTGGAGCATGGGCGGCATCCCTTCGCGGTGCAGACAAACAGCCAGAAGTTGCCACAGATCACGGCAGGCCACGGCTGATCGGCTAGGTTATCAGGTAGAGGCTAATGCTGCGTGGCGACAGTCTGTGTCGCGGCCACTGGCCGGATCGCCCGCCATGCACTGTACTGAGGCCAGTCGCCCACGAATCACAGGGATAGCTCCATGGAAAATCAGGTCACCACCGAGCGCAAAATCGACGTCTATCCGTTCCTGCTGGAACTGTTCAAACGCGGTGGCTCGGACATGTTCTTCAGCGTCGGCACGCCGCCGCAGATCAAGGTCGAAGGGCATACCATGCCGCTGGAGGTGCCTGCGCTGAAATGCGGCGAAGTGCAGCAGATGGCCTATCAGCTGATGAGCGAGAGGCAGATCGGCGAGTTTGAACGCGATCTGGAAATGAACCTCGCGGTCAGCGTCTCGGACTCCGGGCGTTTCCGGATCAACGTGTATTACCAGCGCGGCGAAGTGGCGATGGTGGCGCGTCTGATCAAGAGCCAGATACCCAATATCGAGTCGCTCGGTCTGCCGCCCCAGCTGGAGAAACTCTCGTTGCTCGACCGTGGCCTGATCCTGGTGATCGGGGCTGCCGGCTCGGGCAAGTCGACCACCCTGGCCGCCATGCTCGACTACCGCAACCAGCACAAGGCCGGGCACATCATCTGCATCGAGGACCCGATCGAGTTTCTCCACAAGCACAACAAGGCGGTGATCGATCAGCGCGAGGTGGGTCTGGATACCCACAGCTTTGCCGATGCCCTGCGCAACGTGCTGCGCGAGGCGCCGGACGTGATCATGCTCGGCGAGATCCGTGACCTCGACACCATGCAGCACGCCCTGCACTACGCCGAAACCGGCCACCTGTGCCTGGCCACCCTGCATGCCACCAGCACCAGTCATGCGATCGAGCGCATCGTGCGGTTCTTCCCCGAAGATGCTCGTCATCAGATTCTCGCCGACCTGTCGCAGAACCTGGTCGGCGTGATCGGCCAGCGCCTGATCCCTGCCCTGCAGCAGCGCCGGGTGGTGGCGGTGGAGCTGCTGCTGGCCACCGCGCACATCCGCGACCTGATCCAGCGCGATCTGGTGGATGACCTGCATGAAGCCGTGGCCCGTGCCCGCGAGCAGGGCCTGCAGACCTTCGACCAGCATCTGTTCGATCTCTACGAGGCGAAGAAGATCAGCGCCGAGGAAGCCATCCGTCACGCCAACTCGCGTACCGACCTGACCCTGAAGATCAAGCTGGGCCATGGCGTAGCGGGGGATAGCGGTAGCCTTAACCTGCTACGCGATCGCTGATCTCTTCAGCTCAGCGGGCGGCGGACTACCCGTCGTCCGCCGGCTGGTGCAGAATCCCTGCCCATGCCGACTGCCCATAATCCCGTTCACGCCTCCGTCAGCGCCAGCCTTGCCCAGGCGGTGCTGCAGGCGGCTGCTCGCCTGGGGTTGCCGCGAGAAACCCTGCTGCAGGCCTGCGGTCTGGACGAGGGGGCGCTGCGCGATCCCGATGCGCGCATTCCTTTTGTCGCCCAGCAGCGTCTGTGGGCCTCGGTCGCCGAGCTGCTGCCGCTGGCAGAACCCGGCCTGGCGATTGGCGCGGCGTTCAGTGCGGGGCAGTTCAGTGTGCTGGGCTACCTGCTGCAGAGCAGCCCGACCTTCGGTGCCGCGCTGCAGGCCGCGGTGCGCTACCAGCGTCTGGCTGGCGAAGGTGGCACCCTGCGGCTGGAGCACCAGGGCGACGAGCTGCGCCTGATCTACCGGCCGCTGGAACCCGATAGCCTGGCGACCCGCACGCGGGTGTTGGCGCTGATGCAGGGTTGGCTGCAGCTGATTCGTCCGCTGCTCCAGCAGCTGCAACTGCGGCGTGTGGAGCTGGCGCAGCCGGCACCCGCCGATCTGGCGCCTTTCGATGAGGCGTTCGCCTGTCCGCTGCAATTTGCCGCCCCCGACTATGCCCTGGTGCTGCCGGCCAGTCTGGAGCAGGCGCCGCTCACTCAGGGTAATGTCGGGTTGCAGCAGGTATTGCTGCAGCACGCAGAAAACCTGCTGGCACGCCTGCCCAGCGAGAGCCTGAGCGCCCGCGTGGTGGCCCTGCTCAGTGCCCAACTGGCCCAGGGCGAACCGGACCGCAATGCGCTGGCCGATCACCTGGGCATGAGCGAGCGCACCCTGCAACGGCGGCTGGCCGAAGAGGGCAGCAGTTACCAGCAGTTGCTGACCGACACGCGCCGCCAGCTGGCCGAGCGCCATCTCGCCGAAGGGCGCCTGCCGGCCACGGAAATTGCCATCCTGCTGGGGTATTCGGAACCGAGCGTGTTCTTCCGTGCCTTCCGCCAGTGGACCGGGCTGACCCCCGGCGAATACCGTAGTCAGCACACCAGCTCTGGCGCCTGACCCCTTAGAAAGCGGCTAGCGCTGTTCGCTTTGCGGCGTGACCCGCAGCACTTCTTCCATGGTGGTCTGCCCGGCGGCGACCTTCTGCGCGCCGGACAGGCGCAGGCTGCGCATGCCTTCCTTGAAGGCCTGGCGACGCAGGGCGGTGATATCGGTGTCGGCAGTAATCAGTGAGCGCACACCATCGGACAGCAGCATGATCTCGTAGACCCCGGCGCGGCCGCGGTAGCCGGTGTCGCGACATTCCTGGCAGCCCACGGCCTGCTGGGCGGTGCTGGGCAACGGGGCGCTCCAGGGACGGGTCAGCTCCTGCCAGTCCTGTTCTTCCAGCGTCACCGGTGCCTTGCAGTGCGGGCACAGGGTACGCACCAGGCGCTGGGCCATGACGCCGAGCACGGTGGCCTTGATCAGGTAGTGCGGCACGCCCAGCTCCAGCAGGCGGGTGACCGCGCTGGGGGCGTCGTTGGTGTGCAGGGTGGACAGCACCAGGTGGCCGGTGAGCGCCGCCTGGATGGCCATCTCGGCGGTTTCCAGGTCGCGGATCTCGCCGACCATGATGATGTCCGGGTCCTGGCGCATCAGGGCGCGTACGCCGCTGGCGAAGGTCAGGTCGATGTTGTGCTGCACCTGCATCTGGTTGAAGGCGCCCTCGATCATCTCGATCGGGTCCTCGATGGTGCAGACGTTCACTTCCTCGGTCGCCAGCTGCTTGAGCGTGGTGTACAGGGTGGTGGTCTTGCCCGAGCCGGTGGGGCCGGTGACCAGGATGATGCCGTTGGGCTGGCGGGTCATGCTTTCCCAGCGGCGCAGGTCATCCGGGGAGAAGCCGAGCTGGTCCGGGCTCTTGAGCAGCACCTCGGGGTCGAAGATACGCATCACCATCTTCTCGCCGAAGGCGGTGGGCAGGGTCGACAGGCGCAGCTCGACTTCGCCGCCGTCCGGGGTCTTGGTCTTGACCCGGCCATCCTGGGGTTTGCGCTTCTCGGCGACGTTCATCCGGCCCAGGGACTTCAGGCGGCTGACCACCGCCATGGTGACCTGCGGCGGGAACTGGTAGACGTTGTGCAGCACGCCGTCGATGCGAAAGCGCACGGTGCCGGCCTCGCGGCGCGGCTCGATATGGATGTCGCTGGCGCGCTGCTGGTAGGCGTACTGGAACAGCCAGTCGACGATATTGACGATGTGCGAGTCGTTGGCGTCCGGCTCCTTGTCGCTGGCGCCGAGGTTGAGCAGCTGCTCGAAGTTGCCGACGCCGCTGATCTTCTGTTCATTGCTACTGGCACCGCTGACCGACTTGGCCAGGCGGTAGAACTCGTTGGTGTAGCGGGTCAGGTCGAGCGGGTTGATCACCACGCGCTTGATCGGGCGCTTGAGTACATGCAGCAGGTTGCTTTCCCAGCTGTGCACGAAGGGCTGGGCGCTGGCGATGGTGACCTCATCCTTGTTCACTGCCACGGCCAGAATCTTGTGGCGCTGGGCGAAGGCGAAGGACATCAGCGGGGTCACCGCGGCAACGTCGATCTTCAGCGGGTCGATACGCAGGTAGGGCTGGCCGCTGTACTCGGCCAGCCACTGGGTCAGGCTTTCCAGGTCGAGTTTCTTGCCAGGGCGCTGCAGGTCATCGAGCTGCTGGCTGGCGAGAAACTCCAGCGGGTGCTGCTGGTTGTTGACCGCGCTGCGGCGGATCGCCAGGCACTGTTCGGCGGTGTCCTGGCCCAGGCGCTGGGCGCTGACCAGTTCGCGCAGGATGTCGTTCAGGTCCAGCCAGCGATCCTGACTGGGCGAGGCGATAGCAGACATGCAGCTTCCTTGATGACCTGTTTCCCGGATGACCCGTGCGCGGCCTTATGGCCGCCGGGTACCTGGCAGTCTATTTGAGCAGCGGCTTCCAGGCTTTGAGCGTCCACACAGTATGCGCCTGGGCACTGCGCTCGACCAACGCCTCGTCGCTCAGGGGCTGCAGGGCCAGTTGCTCCAGCTTGAGCAGCTCGCCATACAGGCGGTCGGTCTCCGGCAGTGGCAGCAGCGGGCGGGCCAGGCGCAGCCAGACCAGCAGGCGCTCGATGCGCGGCAGCTGTTCGCTGAGGTCTTCCGGCTGCTGCTTGTAACGCTCCAGCTTGAGTGCCTTGGCTTCCTCGCCGAACAGGTGCAGCAGCCAGTTGCCCAGCGCGGCCTGGCCCTGGCGATTGCCGCGGTTGTTGCGTTCGACGGTCCAGCCACGGACCAGCAGCCAGCGCGAGCATTGCAGGGAGAACAGGCCCCAGCGGTTGCCCTGCAGTTCGGCGGCAAACAGCGCCGGCGCATTGCGGCGCAGATCGTCGTTGGCGCGGCCGTTCTGCAGGCGCGGGCGCCAGTCTGCCAGCAGCGCATCCAGGGCCGTGCGCAGCTCGTGGGTGCTGGCGCGCGGGGCGGCCTGGCCGAGGCTGGCGAGCAGGGCACGCAGGTCGGTCAGTTGCTGCAGCCATTGCTCCAGCAGTTTCCAGTGCCCATTCCAGCGGTACTGTTCGGCCAGGCGCTGGCTGCTACCCAGCAGGTGCCAGCCGAGTGCGGCAACGGCATCGTCCAGTGACTGCTCCTCGCTCAGCTCCGGCGCCGGCAGGCTCAGGGCGTAGCTGCCGGCGTCGAACAGGCGGTAGCCGCGTTCGGCCTTGCTGATGTCGCAGGGCATCAGCGGCAGGTCGGCGGCCAGCTCGGCGGCCAGCTCCAGCAGGGCTTCCGGCTCGCCCTGGCGCAGTTCCAGCTCCAGCTCGCAGATTTCTTCCTCGCCTTCGCCGGCAATTACCTTGCCAAGGTCGAGGGCTGCCTCGATGACGACCTTGGCCTTGCCACGGCCCCAGGCGATCTCGGCCTTCTCGCGGACAAAGTCGGTGGTGAAGATCGGCTGCAGCTGCTTCTTGTCCAGTTCGGCCAGGCTGGCCGGCCAGCAGTCGTCGGAGAGCAGCTTGAGGTCGAGCTTGGCCTTGCTCAGGTACCAGTCCCACTCGTGGCGCTCGGACAGCCCGGCCACGCTCTGGCCGCGGCTCTTGAGGGTCTGGATGATCTGCTCGCCGTCACGCCGCAGGCGCAGGGCGACCTTGGCCTGGGCCAGGTCGCGGGCCGGGGTGTCGAAGTACTGGTTGAACAGCTCGCAGCGCTCCCAGCCGGACTTGTTGCGCTTTTTCAGCAGCGGATGCTCGCGCAGGGCGGCGAGGGTTTCGCGACTGGCGCGCAGCTTGATTTCGGTTTCTTTCTGCATGGGACAAGTCTCGCGAAAGGGGCAGGCTGGGAGCGACAAGGCCGCCCGAAGGCGGCCTTGTGCAAGCAGGCAGGGGTCGAGCTTAGACGAACAGCTTCACGCCGAGCCAGAACAATGCAGCGGACAGGGCGATGGTCACCGGCAGGGTGAAGACCCAGGCGGTGAGGATGTTGCGCACTGTGCTCAGTTGCAGGCCGCTGCGGTTGGCGACCATGGAGCCGGCCACGCCCGACGACAGCACGTGGGTGGTGGAAACCGGCAGGCTGTAGATGTTGGCCATGCCGATGGCGATCGACGCTGTGATCTGCGCGCTCATGCCCTGGGCGTAGGTCATGCCGGTGCGCCCGATCTTCTCGCCGACGGTCAGCACCACGCGCTTCCAGCCCACCATGGTGCCGATGCCGAGGGCCAGGGCGACGGCGAAGATGACCCAGGTCGGTGCATATTCGGTGGTCGCGGTGAGGTCCTTGCGCAGCTTCTCCAGGTCCGCCACTTCACGCTTGGGCAGTTCCTTGAGTTTGCCGACCTTCTTCGCGGTGTCGTCCAGGCACAGCAGGTAGCGGCGTACCTGGGTGCGCTTTTCCTGGTCCAGCTGGCTGTAGTCGGTGACGCCGGCCAGGGCCTGGTTCAGTGCGGCAATGGTCGGTTCGGTCAGTTTGACATCGCAGCGGAATTTCTTCGGCAGCTCAGTGCGGGTGTTCTTGCCCAGTGCCAGGTAGTCGCTGAGGGTGTCGTTGTTGCGCTCGTAGAACTGGCTGAGGTGCAGCGCGGCATCGCGGGTGCGCTCGATCTGGTAGGTCGTGCTGTTCAGGTCGAGAACGAACTTGGCCGGGGCGATGCCGATCAGCACCAGCATGATCAGGCCGATACCCTTCTGGCCGTCGTTGGAGCCGTGCACGAAGCTCACACCCATGGCCGACAGGACCAGCACCAGACGGTTCCAGAACGGCGGATGCTTCTTGCCGTCGATCTGCATGCGCTGTTCCGGGTTGTGGTGCATCTTCGACTCGCGACGCAGCCACTTCAGGCCCAGCAGGATCAGGGCCGCAACGGTGAAACCGGCCAGCGGCGAGAGCAGCAGGGACAGGGCGATGTCGATTGCCTTCTGCCAGTTCACGCCCTCGGCCAGGGAAATGTCGGTAATCAGCGCGTTGGCCAGGCCGACACCGAGGATCGAGCCGATCAGGGTGTGCGAGCTGGAGGCCGGGATGCCGAAGTACCAGGTGCCCAGGTTCCAGGCAATGGCCGCAGCCAGCAGGGAGAACACCATGACCAGGCCATAGGCCGTGTTCACGTTGATCAACAGCTCCACGGGCAGCAGGTGGACGATGGCATAGGCCACGCCGACACCGCCGAGAATCACACCGAGGAAGTTGAAAATGCCGGAGAAGATCACCGCAAGGTGTGCCGGCATGGCTTTGGTGTAGATCACCGTGGCCACCGCGTTGGCGGTGTCATGGAAACCGTTGATGAATTCGAAGGTCAGGACGAAGGCCAGTGCAAGCACGAGGCTCACGACGACCCAGGTATCAAGTCCGCTGAAGATATCAAACATGACGGTTTTGCGACCGGTAACAATTCGGGGCGCGGATTATGCCAGAAACCCGCAGGGGGTGCTCGGTCATCCGACGAGCCTGCCGGCGGCCTGTGGTCGCAGTCCGGCCCGCGCTTCTTTTAAGCGGGCGTGGCTTCTATGATGAACGCCAGACTGCCGGAGAGTCCCGATGCCCCTTCCTTCCCTGCAAGAACAACTGGCCGCGCTGATTGCCGCGCCCTCGGTGAGCTGTACCCAGCCAGTGCTGGATCAGTCCAATCGCGCGGTGGTCGAGCAGCTGGCCGGCTGGCTGAGCGAGCTGGGTTTCACCTGCGAGCTGCAGGAAGTGCAGCCGGGCAAGTTCAACCTGCTCGCCAGCCGCGGGCAGGGCAGCGGTGGCCTGGTGCTGGCCGGGCATACCGACACCGTGCCGTACAACGACAGCCTGTGGCAGAGCGACCCGCTGCGCCTCACTGAGCGTGACGGGCGCTTCTATGGCCTGGGCGTGTGCGACATGAAGGGCTTCTTTCCGCTGGTGATCGAGGCGCTGCAGGGTGGTTTGCTCGACCAGCCTTGGCGGCAGCCGCTGCTGATTCTCGCCACCTGCGATGAGGAAAGCTCGATGTCAGGTGCCCGCGCTCTGGCGGACAGCAAGCGCAGCATTGGCCGCGCGGCGGTGATCGGCGAGCCGACGGGCCTCAAGCCGATCCGCCTGCACAAGGGCGTGATGATGGAGCGCATCGATATCCTCGGGCAGAGCGGCCATTCCTCCAATCCGCAGCTCGGCCGCAGTGCGCTGGAGGCGATGCACGAGGTGATGGGCGAGCTGCAGGGCCTGCGCCGGCAATGGCAGGACGAGTTCCGCAACGCCCAGTTCAGCGTGCCGCAGCCGACGCTGAATTTCGGCTGCATCCATGGTGGCGACAATCCCAACCGCATCTGCGGCCGGTGCAGCCTGGAGTTCGACCTGCGTCCGTTGCCGGGGATGGACCCCGAGTGGCTGCGCGCGGCGATCCGCGAGAAGCTGACGCCTTTGGCCGAGCGGCATCGCGTGCAGATCGATTACGGGCCGATCTTTCCGGGTGTGCCGCCGTTCGAGCAGGCGGCGGACAGCGAACTGGTGCGGCTGGCCGAGCGCCTTACCGGCTTTGCGGCCGAAGCGGTGGCCTTTGGCACCGAAGCGCCGTATCTTCAGCAGCTTGGCTGCGAAACCCTGATTCTGGGGCCGGGCGACATCGATTGCGCCCACCAGCCGGACGAATACCTCGACCTGGCGCGCATTGCTCCGACCGTGCAGTTGTTGCGCCAGCTGATCCGCCATTACTGCCTGTGACCACTGACAACTGGAGCCTGCGCCTGATGCTGCTGCGACGATCCTGACCGCGCCCTGCGCCCTTGCCGAGCAAGGCGCGCCCACTGCTTGCCCGTTCACTTCGCACAGGTTTTTGCCGCATGCACGAGTACGTCAACTGGCTCCGCCACGCCACGCCCTACATCAATTCCCACCGCGACTGCACCTTCGTCATCATGCTGCCGGGCGAGGCCATCGAAGATGGCAACTTCGGCAACATCGTTCACGACCTCGTGCTGCTGCACAGCCTGGGCGTGCGCCTGGTGCTGGTGCATGGCTCGCGTCCGCAGATCGAGACGCGTCTGAACGATCGCGGCATTCGCGCGCACTTTCACCGCACCCTGCGCATCACCGACGGGCCGACCCTGGATTGCGTGATCGATGCCGGCGGCCAGCTGCGCATCGCCATCGAAGCGCGCCTGTCGATGGACATGGCGGCTTCGCCGATGCAGGGATCGCGGTTGCGCGTGGCCAGCGGCAACTTCATCACCGCGCGGCCGGTCGGCGTGGTCGATGGCGTCGACTACCACCACACCGGCGAGGTGCGCCGCATCGACCGGCGTGGCATCAACCGCCTGCTCGATGAGCGCAGCATCGTGCTGCTGTCGCCGCTGGGCTATTCGCCCACCGGTGAAATCTTCAACCTCGCCTGCGAGGATGTCGCCACCCGCGCCGCCATCGATCTGGGTGCCGACAAGCTGGTGCTGTTCGGCGCCGAGCAGGGCTTGCTCGACGAACAGGGCAAGCTGATCCGCGAGATGCGGCCACAGCAGGTGCCGGCCCACCTGGCAAGGCTGGGCACGAGCTATCAGGCCGAGCTGCTGGATGCGGCCGCCCAGGCCTGTCGCGGTGGGGTCAAACGCAGCCACCTGGTCAGCTATCAGGAGAACGGCTCGTTGCTCACCGAGCTGTTCACCCGCGACGGCGGCGGCACCCTGGTCGATCAGGAGCAGTTCGAGCAGCTGCGCGAGGCGACCATCGAGGACGTCGGCGGCCTGATCGATCTGATCACCCCGCTGGAGGAGCAGGGCATTCTGGTGCGCCGTTCGCGCGAGGTGCTGGAGCGGGAGATCGAGCAGTTCAGCATCGTCGAGCGTGACGGCCTGATCATCGCCTGTGCCGCGCTGTACCCGATTGCCGACTCGCAGACCGGTGAGCTGGCCTGTCTGGCGGTCAGCGGTGATTACCGTCATGGCGGTCGTGGTGACGAGCTGCTCGAACGCATCGAGTCCCGCGCCCGGGCGCTGGGGCTGAAGACCCTGATCGTGCTCACCACCCGCACCGCGCACTGGTTCCAGGAGCGCGGCTTCGAGCCGAGCAGCGTCGAGCGCCTGCCGGCGGCACGGGCCTCGCTGTACAACTACCAGCGCAACTCGAAGATCTTCGAAAAGGCCCTGTAGGCCGGAAGGAATGAAAAAGGGCCGCGATTGCGGCCCTTTTTCATGGAGTTGGGTAAGCGCTGCTCAGGCGCTGCGGCGCTGGTGCAGGGCGCTCTGTTCGAGGCCGTCATCCCAGCCCGCTTCCCAGGCGGCGGCGAGCACGTCCGGCAGGGCGGGTTGAGTCGACTGGCTGCCGGTGAGGCCGGCCATATAGCCCTGCTGGTAGGCCTTGTTCAGGCTTTCCAGGCTCCAGTCGCGGTCTTGGTGGGTGTCGGCGGCCGTCATGGCGGGATACCGTCCAGGTTGATGCTGGAAGGTTAATCCCTGTTTGGCGTGGCGGCATGCCGGTCGTCCGCGGCGAACGGTCGAGTTGGCGGATTTGTGACGCAGCCCGCGCTTGCTCGACAAGCGCGGGTAAGGCTTTGAATTTATTGGCGCCAATCAGTTGGCGATATGCGTGATGCTGGCCTGGTAGGCGGCGACGAAACTGTCGAAATCGCCCTGCTCCTGCTGTTCCAGCTCGGCCTGTTCGGCCAGTGACTGGCGGGCCATGTCGCTGAACAGGCGTTGCTGCTCGGCGTCCAGCGGGGCGTTGCGCAGCTGGCCGGTGTGCGCCTGGCTCTGGCGCAGGGCGAAGGTGCGGAAGCTTTCGCCAGTACGTTGCAGCTCCGCCAGTACGCGTGCCGACGGCGTCAGTTGCGGGTCATCGACCTTGGCCTGTTGCAGGCTCAGCGCCTGCTGGTAGGCCTGGCTGCCGTGGGCGCGGTCGAGCAGCTCGGCAATCGGTTTGAAGGCGGCGAGCAGCTCCGTGGCCCACTGGCGCAGTTCCACCGCCTGGCCGTTGCGCTGCAGCTGCAGGCCGGGGCGACGCCCTTCCTTGACTGTCGCGAGGAAGTTCTCGGTGCAGCTGCAGCACTCGCCGCCGGCCAGCTTGGGGCTGTCCTGCAGGGCGCAGAAGAGGATGAAGGCGTCGAGGAAACGCGCCTGATCCAGGTCGATGCCCAGCGGCAGGTAGGGGTTGATGTCCAGGCAGCGTACTTCCACGTACTGCACGCCACGGGCCATCAGCGCCTGGATCGGCCGTTCGCCCGAGTAGGTCACGCGCTTGGGGCGAATGCTCGAGTAGTACTCGTTCTCGATCTGGATGATGTTGGTGTTGAGTTGCTGCCATTCCCCGGCGGCGTTCTTGACGCCCATCTCGGCGTAGGCCGGGTAGGGCGTGGCCACGGCCGCGCGCAGGCTGTCGGTGTAGCTGGCCAGATCGTTGTAGCAGGGGGTGAGGCCCGACTGGGCGCTGCTCTGGTAGCCCAGATCGCTCATGCGCAGGCTGGTGGCCCAGGGCAGGTACAGGGTGTCGGCATCCAGTTGCTGCAGCTGGTGCGGCCGGCTGCGCAGGAAGCTGGCATCCAGTGCCGGCGAGGCGCCGAACAGGTACATCAGCAGCCAGCTGTAGCGGCGGAAGTTGCGGATCAGGGCGATATAGCTGGCCGACTGGAAGTCGCGCCCGCTCTGGCTATCGCCGTCCAGTTGCTGCAGCAGCGGCCACAGGCCCTCGGCCAGGCTGAAGTTGTAATGGATGCCGGCGATGCACTGCATGGTCTTGCCGTAGCGCAGGGCCAGGCCCTGACGGTAGACGTACTTGAGGCGGCCGATATTGGAGCTGCCGTAGCGGGCAATCGGGATGTCCGCTTCCTCCGGCAGTAGGCCGGGCATCGAAGGGCTCCACAGGTATTCGCCCTGCAGCTGACTGCAGGCGAAGCGGTGGATGCGCTCGAGATCGCTGAGGGTGTCCTCGACCCGCGGCTCGGCCGGGGTGATGAACTCCAGCAGGGCTTCGGAGTAGTCGGTGGTGATCTGCGGGTGGGTCAGTGCCGAGCCGAGTGCGCGCGGGTGTTCGCTCTGCGCCAGCTGGCCATGGGCGTCGACGCGCAGGGTTTCGCGCTCGATGCCGTGCAGGCACTGGGTCAGCAGCGGCAGGTTGGCCGGCTCGCCGAGCAGTGCCAGGCGGCGGGAAAGCAGATCGCTCACGGTGAAGTCCTTAACCCGGTTGGCCGACCAATATGGGGGCGTGGTGGTGGCGCTACAAGGGGCATGCGTTGAGTGGATGTATCAGTATCGCCAAGTCTGACGATTCTGCCCGCCGCCGGTTACAGGCGGGCGAAGGTCGCCAGGGTTTTCAGTATCAGCTTGTCGCCCTGGCGAATCTCGGCCTCCAGCACCAGGGTGCGGCGGCCGCTGTGGAGGATATGGGCGTGGCAGTCGACCTCGCCGTCGTCCACCGCGCGGATGAAGTTGAGCTTGGCTTCCACCGTCACGCAGGGTTCATCGGCGCCGAAACGTTCGAAGCAGGCCAGGCCCATGGCGGTATCCGCCAGGGCCATCAGTGCGCCGCCATGCAGCTTGCCGGAGAGGTTGCGCAGCTCGGCGCGTACCGGCATGCGCAGGTGCACCTGACCGTCCTCGGCGCGCACCAGGCTGATGCCCAGGTGCTGGCTGAAGGCGCTGCCGACGAACCCCTCGGGCAGGCTCATTTCTTCAGTTGCTTGGCGTTGGCGAACAGCGCGGCCATGCCGGCATTCGCTGGTGCCGGCTTGTCCTGCGCCGAGTGGCGCTCGGTGCGCGGCGTGTTGCCACGACTCTGTCCGCTGTTGCCAGGGCGCGCGCCGCGCGGGCCTTCGACTTTCTCGCCGGGGGTGTCGCTCATGCGCATGGACAGGCCGACGCGGGCGCGCGGGATGTCCACTTCCATGACCTTGACCTTGACGATGTCGCCGGCCTTGACCACCTCGTAGGGGTCTTTGACGAACTTCTCGGACAGCGCCGAGATGTGCACCAGACCGTCCTGATGCACGCCGATATCGACGAAGGCGCCGAAGTTGGTGACGTTGGTCACCACGCCTTCGAGCACCATGCCCGGCTTGAGGTCCTTGAGGCTTTCCACGCCGTCCTGGAATTCGGCGGTCTTGAACTCCGGACGCGGGTCGCGGCCAGGTTTGTCGAGTTCCTTGAGGATGTCGGTGACGGTCGGCAGACCGAAGGTCTCATCGGTGAACTGCTTGGGATCAAGGCGCTTGAGGAAGCCCGAATCGCCGATCAGCGAACGGATGTCGCGGCCTGTGTTCTGGGCGATGCGCTGCACCAGCGGGTAGGTTTCCGGGTGCACCGCCGAGGCATCCAGCGGGTTGTCGCCGTTCATCACGCGCAGGAAGCCGGCGGCCTGCTCGAAGGTCTTGTCGCCCAGGCGCGGCACCTTGAGCAGCTCGGCGCGGCTCTTGAAGGCGCCGTTGGCATCGCGGAACGCAACGATGTTCTGCGCCAGGGTCGCATTGAGGCCGGAAATGCGCGCCAGCAGGGCGGCCGAGGCGGTGTTCACATCGACGCCGACGGCGTTCACGCAGTCTTCCACCACCGCATCCAGCGAGCGGGCGAGTTTCAGCTGGGACACGTCATGCTGGTACTGGCCGACACCGATGGATTTCGGGTCGATCTTCACCAGCTCGGCCAGCGGGTCCTGTAGACGGCGGGCGATGGACACGGCGCCGCGCAGGGAAACGTCCAGCTCGGGGAATTCCTTGGCGGCCAGTTCCGAGGCCGAATACACCGAGGCGCCGGCCTCGCTGACCATGATCTTGGTCATCTTCAGCTGCGGGCAGAGCTTGATCAGGTCGATGGCCAGCTTGTCGGTCTCGCGGCTGGCGGTGCCGTTGCCGATGGCGATCAGGTCGACGCTGTGCTTGGCGCAGAGCTTGGCCAGCACGGCGAGGGTGCCGTTCCAGTCGTTCTTCGGCGCGTGCGGGTAGACGGTGGCGGTGTCCAGCAGCTTGCCGGTGGCATCGACCACGGCCACCTTGCAGCCGGTGCGCAGGCCCGGGTCGAGGCCGAGGGTGGCGCGCGGGCCGGCCGGCGCGGCCAGCAGCAGGTCATGCAGGTTGCGGGCGAAGACGTTGATCGCCTCGGTTTCGGCGTTCTCGCGCAGCTCGCCGAGCAGGTCGGTTTCCAGGTGGGTGTAGAGCTTGACCTTCCAGGTCCAGCGCACCACTTCGCTCAGCCACTTGTCGGCGGCCCGGCCCTGTTGCTGGATGCCGAAGCGCTCGGCGATCATCAGTTCGCACGGATGGCTGGTGCCCGGCAGCTCCTCGCCCACCTTCAGCGCCACGCTGAGGATGCCCTCGTTGCGCCCACGGAAGATGGCCAGCGCACGGTGTGAGGGCGTGTTGCGCAGCACTTCGTCGTGCTCGAAGTAGTCGCTGAACTTGGCGCCTTCGACTTCCTTGCCCGGAACCAGGCGGGCGCTGAGGGTGGCTTCCTGCTTGAGGAAACCGCGCAGTTTTTCCAGCAGGCTGGCGTCTTCGGCGAAGCGCTCCATGAGGATGTACTTGGCGCCTTCGAGCACGGCCTTGGTGTCGGCAAAGCCTTTATCGGCATCGATAAAGCGTGCGGCCTCGCTTTCCGGGTTCAGTTCGGGGTTGCCGAACAGGGCATCGGCCAGCTCGCCAAGGCCGGCTTCCAGGGCGATCTGGCCCTTGGTGCGGCGCTTCTGCTTATAGGGCAGGTAAAGGTCTTCCAGGCGGGTCTTGGTATCGGCTTCGAGAATGTCGCGCTTGAGTTCGCCGGTCAGCTTGCCCTGTTCCTCGATGCTGGCGAGGATGGCCGCGCGGCGCTCGTCCAGCTCGCGCAGGTAGCGCAGGCGCTCTTCCAGGGTGCGCAGCTGGGTGTCGTCGAGGCTGCCGGTCACTTCCTTCCGGTAACGGGCGATAAAGGGCACGGTCGAGCCCTCGTCGAGCAGGGCCACGGCGGCGGCGACCTGTTGTGGCAGCACGCGGCTGGCGGAAACGGCGGAGAGCTCTTCGGCGATACGGACGTTGATGCTGTTCATGGGTCTACCTGAGGCGCAGGGCGTGCCTGCCTGACTAAGCGGCGCATTATAAACACCGCCCGCAGGCTGGCTGGGAAGCTGGCAGGGGAAAAATCTGCTAACAATGCCTGCCACGGCGCGGCCCGGCGCTGAGTCATAATGGCCGCACGAAAACTTGGAGGTTCCATGGCCCCGCATACCCAGCCTGAAGGCGAAAAGATTCTCGTAGTGGACGACGACGCCCGCCTGCGTCGCCTGCTGGAACGTTTCCTCGAGGAGCAGGGCTACCGCGTGCGCGCGGTGGAAAACGTCGAGCAGATGGACCGTCTGCTGGCCCGTGAACTGTTCAATCTGGTGGTGCTCGACCTGATGCTGCCGGGTGAAGACGGCATGTCCGCCTGCCATCGTTTGCGCGAATCGGGCAACCAGATCCCGATCATCATGCTCACCGCCAAGGGCGACGAAGGCAGCCGCATCCAGGGGCTGGAGCAGGGCGCCGACGATTACCTGGCCAAGCCGTTCAACCCGCGCGAGCTGCTGGCGCGGATCAAGGCCGTGCTGCGTCGTCAGGCGCCGGTGGTGCCGGGCGCGCCGGGCAGCGAGGACGAGGTGGTGACCTTCGGCGAGTACGAGTTGTCGCTGGCGACCCGCGAGCTGAAGAAGGGCGATGAGGTCAACATGCTCACCACCGGTGAGTTCGCCGTGCTCAAGGCGCTGGTGCAACACGCCCGCGAACCGCTGACCCGCGACAAGCTGATGAGCCTGGCCCGTGGTCGTGAGTGGGACGCGCTGGAGCGTTCCATCGACGTGCAGATTTCCCGTCTGCGGCGGATGATCGAGCCCGATCCGTCCAAGCCGCGCTATATCCAGACCGTGTGGGGCGTGGGTTACGTGTTCGTGCCGGACGGCAACAAATGATCCGGACGCGTGGCTGAATGAAAACCCCGGTCTGGTTCCCGCAAAGCTTCTTCGCCCGCACTCTGTGGCTAGTGCTGATCGTCGTCTTGTTTTCCAAGGCGCTCACACTCGTTTATCTGATGATGAACGAGGACGTGCTGGTCGATCGTCAGTACAGCCATGGCGCGGCGCTGACCCTGCGTGCCTACTGGGCCGCCGACGAGCATGCGCGCGAGGAAATCGGCAAGGTCGCCGGTCTGGTGCGGGTAGCCCCGGCCGATGTGCCGGCCGGTGAGCAGCACTGGCCGTACACGGAGATTTTCGAGCGGCAGATGCAGGCCGAGCTGGGCGAGGGCACCGAGGTGCGGGTGCGCGTGCACAGTGGCCCGGCGCTCTGGGTGCACGCGCCGGCCCTCGGCGCCGACTGGCTGAAGGTGCCGCTGTATCCGCACCCCCTGCGCGGTCAGCGCATCTGGAGCGTGCTCGGCTGGTTCATCGGCATCGGCCTGCTGTCGACGGCGGCGGCCTGGATCTTCGTGCGCCAGCTCAATGCGCCGCTCAAGCGTCTGGTTTTCGCTACCCGTCAGCTGGGTCAGGGGCGCAGCGTGCGTCTGCCGGTTACCGATACGCCCAGCGAAATGACCGAGGTGTACCGCTCCTTCAACCAGATGGCCGAGGGTCTGGAGCAGGCGGCGCGTGAGCGCGAGCTGATGCTCGCCGGGGTGTCCCATGACCTGCGCACGCCGCTGACCCGCCTGCGCCTGTCGCTGGAGCTGATGAGCAGTGATGCCGAGCTGACGGACGACATGGTTCGTGATATCGAGGACATGGACGCTATCCTCGATCAGTTTCTCGCCTTCATCCGCGATGGCAGCGACGAACCGGCCGAGCAGATCGACCTGCTGGCGCTGATCCACGAAGTGGTGGCGCCCTACAACCAGAAGCAGGAGCAGGTGCGCCTGTGTCTGGAGGAGCTGCCGCTGATTGCCCTGCGCCGGGTATCGATGAAACGCCTGCTCACCAACCTGATCGAGAACGCCCTGCGCTATGCCGGCAATGCCGTGGAAGTGGCCGCCTCGCTGGCCGGCGACTGTTCGGCGCCCTACGTGGTCATCAGCGTGCTGGACCGCGGTCCCGGCATCGCGGCAGAAGAAATGGGCGAGATCTTCAACCCGTTCATCCGTGGCGACCGTGCCCGGGGTGGCAAGGGCACCGGTCTCGGTCTGGCCATCGTCAAGCGTATCGCCTCCCTGCATGGCGGCAGCGTCGAGTTGCGCAACCGCGCCGGTGGCGGCATGGAGGCGCGGGTGTGTCTGCCGCTGGGCCTGCTGCTGCCGCGCGACGCGGCCTGACAGGCTGTTGAAAAACTACCTGCGTTGCCATCGCAGTGTTAAAAACAGGCTCAGAATGCTCATTTA
>CALMID010000510.1 GCA_937863915.1 uncultured Pseudomonas sp. | reverse complement strand
ACCTTGGCAACGAACTGGTGGCCATCAACCAGTACTTCCTGCACGCGCGCATGTATCAGGACTGGGGGCTGGAAAAGCTCGGCGAGCACGAGTACCACGAGTCCATCGACGAGATGAAGCATGCCGACAAGCTGACCAAGCGCATTCTCTTTCTCGAAGGTCTGCCCAACCTGCAGGATCTGGGCAAGCTGCTGATCGGCGAGAACGTCAAGGAAATGCTCGAGTGCGATCTCAAGCTGGAGATGAAGGGTATTCCCGATCTCAAGGCGGCGATTGCCTATTGCGAGAGTGCCGGGGATTACGCCACCCGCGAGTTGCTCGAAGACATCCTCGAGTCCGAGGAAGAGCATGTGGACTGGCTGGAAACCCAGCTTGGCCTGATCGACAAGGTCGGTTTGCAGAACTACCTGCAGTCGCAGATGGACGAGTAATTCCCCTCGCCAGACTAAACAAAAAGGCCCGTCCACTGGACGGGCCTTTTTGCTATGCGCTGGGTCAGTTCGCGGGCGCTCGGCTGCTCAGACGGCAGATCAGGTAGCCGAGCACGGCGGCCAGCAGTGAGCCGGTGAGAATGCCCATGCGGTCCTGGCCGGCATAGGGGCTGACATCCGGGGTGAAGGCTAGGGAGCCGACAAACAGGCTCATGGTGAAGCCGATGCCGCAGAGTACGGCCACGCCCAGCAGTTGTCCCCAGTTGGCGCCTTCGGGCAGGCGGGCCATGCGGGTGAACACGGCGATGGCTGTCAGGCCAAGCACACCGACGGTCTTGCCCAGCAGCAGGCCGGCAGCAATACCCAGAGGCACTGGCTGCAGGAAACTCTGCAGATTCATGCCCTGCAGCGAGACGCCGGCATTGGCGAAGGCAAACAGCGGCAGAATGCCAAAGGCCACCCAGCCATGCAGGGCGTGCTCCAGCGTGGCTAGCGGCGAGTGCTCGGGGTCATCGCCCTTGACCGGAATGAAGAACGCCAGAGCCACACCGGCCAGCGTGGCGTGCACGCCGCTTTTCAGCACGCAGACCCAGAGGAACAGACCCAGCAGCAGGTAAGGGCCCAGTTGGCATACGCCCATACGGTTGAGCGCAAACAGGCCGATCAGTGCCGCGCCCGCCAGCATCAGCGACAGGCTGGACAGCTCGCTGGAGTAGAACAGGGCGATGACAATGATGGCGCCCAGGTCGTCGATGATCGCCAGGGTCATCAGGAACAGCTTGAGCGAGGTTGGCACCCGCGAGCCGAGCAGGGCCAGTACGCCCAGAGCGAAGGCGATGTCGGTGGCCATCGGGATGGCCCAGCCGCGCATGGCTTCGCTGTCGCCCTGGTTGAACCAGGCGTACACCAGCGCCGGCACCAGCATGCCGCCAATGGCCGCGGCGCCCGGCAGGATGATCTGCGAAGGTGTGGCCAGCTGGCCGTAGACCACCTCGCGTTTGAGCTCCAGGCCAACCAGCAGAAAGAAGATCGCCATCAGGCCATCGTTGATCCACAGCAGCAGGGGCTTGGCGATGTTCAGTGCACCCACCTGCACGGCTACCGGCACGTCCAGAAGCGAACTGTAGAAGTGGGCGAAGGGGGAGTTGCTGATCAGCAGGGCCAGTACGGCGGCGGCAATCAACAGCAGCCCGCTGGCAGCTTCCAGTTGGAAGAAGCGCTGGATGAGGCTACGCAATACAGGCATCGGTCTCTCCGAAATCAATCGAGCTTTCAGCCTAACTGCATAAACTGCTTCAACAAACAAAAATTATATTCTTATTTGTTATAAGTGATGTGCCAGCTCATTTCCGGGCTCTGATACACGGCACAAAGCAAAACGGCGCTGCCGGCGATAAGCCGGCAGCGCCGTTTTGGGTAGCAGCGGTTAGTTGCCGCCCTTGACCTTGGTCCAGGCGCGGGTCATGGCGCGCAGGACTTTCTGCGGCAGCACATCGGATACCCACAGGGTCTTGAGCACTTCCTCAGACGGGTAGACGCCCTGGTTGTTGGTGATGGCTTCA
>CALMID010000509.1 GCA_937863915.1 uncultured Pseudomonas sp. | reverse complement strand
CTCAGAGGGCCCGCAGGAGAATCCGCTCGCTGCAGGCCAGGTCGATCTCGCGCTGCTCGCCGAGGGCCGTCATGCCGTGGCGTTCCAGCTGCGCCAGCACCTGCGGTACCGCATCGGCATCCAGGCCATGACCACTCAGGCGGGTCGGCAGGCCCATCTGTTCGAAGAAGGCGCGGGTGGCGGCAATGGCCGCATCAATGCGGGCGTCCTCATCGCCTGTACGGATATCCCACACCCGCTCGGCGAACTGCAGCAGCTTGCCGCGCTTGGCTTCACGGCGCTCGGCCAGCAGGGCCGGCAGTACCACGGCCAGGGTCTGGGCGTGGTCGATGTGATACAGGGCGGTCAGCTCGTGGCCGATCATGTGGGTGGCCCAGTCCTGCGGCACGCCGCAGCCAAGCAAGCCGTTGAGGGCCTGGGTGGCGCACCACATGAGGTTGGCGCGTACCGCATAGTCCTGCGGGTTGGCCAGGGCCTTGGGGCCTTCCTCGATCAGGGTGCGCAGCAGGCCTTCGGCATAACGGTCCTGCAGTGGCGCCTCGGCCGGGTAGGTGAGGTACTGCTCGGTGGTGTGGACGAAGGCATCGACCACGCCATTGCCGATCTGCCGGGGCGGCAGGCTGTAGGTGGTGGTGGGGTCGAGGATGGCAAAGCGCGGATACAGCAGGGGGCTGGAGAACGGCAGCTTCTCCTGGCGCTCGACATGGGTGACCACGCCGTGGGGGTTGCTCTCCGAACCGGTGGCGGCCAGGGTCAGCACGCAGCCCATGGGTACGGCGGCCTTGGGCTTGCTGCCACTGAGCAGGTCGAAGGGCTCGCCGGGGTAAGCCAGGGCGGCGGCGATGAACTTGCTGCCGTCGATGACCGAACCGCCACCGACGGCCAGGATGAAGTCGCACTGCTCGCGGCGGGCCTGCTCCACGGCGCGTAGCAGGGTGTCGTACTGCGGGTTGGCTTCGATGCCGGCAAAACGGCTGAAGTGGTAGCCGGCCAGAGCCTGCTCGACCTGGTCCCAGATACCGTTGCTGAAGATGCTGCCGCCGCCGTGGGTCACCAGTACGCGGCTGCCCGGCGGGATCTCGCGGGCCAGCTGCTTGCCGATCTGCCCCTCGCCAAAATGAATGCGGGTGGGGTTATAGAAGGAAAAGTTGCGCATGGCCGGGTGCTCCTGAGGGTCGCCACTGTTGTTATCGGGCCACTATAGCGGTCGCAGCGATTGCCGGTATGCATGGCGGATCATTCATAATGCGCGCCTGCTTCGCGAGGGGATGGCATGAGTACCGATGATCAGCGTTTTGGCGGCATTGCCCGCCTGTATGGCCGTGATGGCCTGGCCCGTCTGCAGGCGGCGCATGTGGCCGTGGTGGGCATTGGCGGGGTGGGCAGCTGGGCGGCCGAGGCGCTGGCGCGCTCCGGGGTGGGCGAGATTTCCCTGTTCGACCTGGATGACGTGTGCATCACCAACACCAATCGTCAGGTGCATGCCATCGAGGGGGCCGTGGGCAAGGCCAAGGTCGAGGTGATGGCCGAGCGCATCCGCGCCATCAACCCGGCCTGTGTGGTGCACGCGGTGGCGGACTTCGTCACCCGCGAGACCATGGCCGAGTACATCACCGAGCAGCTCGACGCGGTGATCGACTGCATCGACAGCGTGGCGGCCAAGGCGGCGCTGATTGCCTGGTGCAAGCGGCGCAAGATCCAGATTGTCACCACCGGTGGTGCCGGCGGGCAGATCGATCCGACCCAGATCCAGGTCACGGACCTCAACAAGACCTTCAACGATCCTCTGGCGGCCAAGGTGCGCAGCACCCTACGCCGGGATTACAACTTCTCGCGCACGCCGGGACGGCACTACAGTGTGCCCTGCGTGTTTTCCACCGAGCAGCTGCGTTACCCCAAGCCCGATGGCTCGGTCTGCCAGGCCAAGGGCTTCGTCGGCGAGGGGGTCAAACTCGACTGCGCTGGGGGCTTCGGCGCGGTGATGATGGTCACGGCCAGCTTCGGCATGGCGGCAGCGGCCAAGACCATCGACAAGCTGGTGGC
>CALMID010000508.1 GCA_937863915.1 uncultured Pseudomonas sp. | reverse complement strand
AATGGTAAAAAGGGCAGCGCAAGCTGCCCTTTTCATATGGATATTACTGCTGCGATGCCTAAAGCCCCGTACTGGCTATTCGTTCTCCTGGTCCTGATCCTTGCCGGCCTGCAGTATCGTCTGTGGGTGGGTGATGGCAGCCTGGCCCAGGTGCAGGCGCTGCAACAGCAGATTGCCGAGCAGCAGGCCGAGAATGAGCAGCTGCTGGAGCGCAATCGCATCCTCGAGGCCGAGGTTCTGGAGCTCAAGCAGGGCACCGAAACCGTCGAGGAGCGAGCCCGCCACGAACTGGGCATGGTCAAAGAGGGCGAGACCCTCTATCAGCTGGCCGAATGAGCGCTGTGACCCTGCCATCGTTCTGGGTGGTGATTCCGGCTGCCGGTATCGGTTCGCGCATGCGCGCCGACCGTCCCAAGCAATACCTGACGCTGGCCGGCAAGACCATTCTCGAACATACCCTCACCTGTTTTCTTGACCACCCCGGACTCAAGGGCCTGGTGGTCTGCCTGGCCGAGGACGATCCCTACTGGCCGCAGTTGCCGTGTGCGCGTGATTCGCGCATCCAGCGCGCCAGCGGCGGTGCCGAGCGTGCCGACTCGGTCCTCAGTGGCCTGCAGTTTCTGCATGAGTTGGGCGCCACGGCTGACGACTGGGTGCTGGTGCACGATGCTGCGCGGCCCAATCTGGCCCGTTCCGATCTGGATCTGTTGCTCGCTGAGCTGGCTGGCGATGACGTGGGTGGCCTGCTGGCCGTGCCAGCACGCGATACGCTCAAGCGCGCCGGCGCGGATGGTCGGGTTCGCGAAACGGTCGATCGCAGCGTGATCTGGCAGGCCTATACGCCGCAGATGTTTCATCTCGGCGCGCTGCAGCGCGCCTTGGCCGATGCTCTGGTGGCCGGCGTGGCGATCACCGATGAGGCTTCGGCGCTGGAGTGGGCGGGGCAGGCGCCGCGCTTGATCGAGGGGCGCGCCGACAATCTCAAGGTCACTCGCCCGGAAGACCTCGACTGGCTGCGTCGGCGCTGGGCCGACAAGCACTGAGTCTACTGGCCGGTATATTCGGGACGTTCCGATAGTCGCGTTTTCAGGTGATCGACCAGCATACGTACCTTGGGTGACAGGTGGCGTTGTTGCG
>CALMID010000507.1 GCA_937863915.1 uncultured Pseudomonas sp. | reverse complement strand
GGGTCAACACCCACTTCATGCTGGTCAGCGAAATGCCCCACGGCGGCATGAAGCTATCGGGCTATGGCAAGGACATGTCCATGTATGGGTTGGAGGACTACACCGTGGTCCGCCACGTCATGGTCAAGCACTGATCCGACCGCCGCGGACGGACTGGCTCGTTGTTTCCCTCCACCGCAGGAGCTTCACAACAATGAAAACCATGCTTCGCAGTTTCAGCTTTGTCGTGCTCTGTGCCGCCGCCAGCCTGGTTCAGGCCGCTGACGACGCCAAGGCGATCATCGACGGCTACATGGCCGCGTGGAATGCCCACGATGCCAATAAGGCCGGTGAGTTTCTCGCCGAGGATGCCGAGTACTACGACGTCACCGTCGGCAGTGCGCAGAAAGGCCGTGCGGCGGCGCGGGACAACGTGATCAAGGTGTTCGTCACCGCCATTCCCGACCTCAAGTGGGAGATGACCGGCGCGCCCATCGTCAGCGCCGATGGCATCGCCTTCCAGTGGGTGTTCAGCGGCACCAATACCGGCGCCTGGAGCGCCGAAACCCCGGCCACTGGCAAGCCGGTGAAGTTCGAGGGCGTGTCCTTCGTGCGCATCAAGGATGGCAAGATCGCCTACCAGGGCGACTACTACGATGCCCTGGGCTTCAACAAGCAGCTGGGCTGGTAAGGCCAGCGGAAAACAAAAAGACCGGCCAAAGGCCGGTCTTTTTCATTGTGGCCGCTATCAGGCCAGACCCAGCTCGCGACGGACCTGGCTTTCCAGCTCGACCTTGAGGCCCGGATCGAGCTTGAGCTGGCGCGCCAGTTCGTCCAGGTAGGCGCGCTCAAGGAAGTGTTCCTCGTCGACCATCAGCACACTGGCGATATACATCTCCGCGGCCATTTCCGGTGTGCTGGCGGCTCGCGCCACGGCGGCCGGGTCCAGCGGCTGGTTGATCTCGTTGTGCAGCCACTGCTGCAGCTCACCCTGATCGGCCGGCAGCTTGTTCAACTGCTCACCGAGCAACTGGCGTTCGCGCTCATCGACATGGCCATCGGCCTTGGCCGCGGCCACCATGGCCCGCAGGATCGCCTGGCTGTGCAGTTCCACCTGGGGCGCCGGCAGGCGGTCGAGGGTCTGCGGTTCGGCAGCCGGCGCGGTGCCCGCGGCCTGGTTGCTCTGCCAGTTGCTGTAGGCCTTGTAGGCAATCACGCCGAGTGCGGCCAGGCCGCCATAGGTGATGGCCTTGCTGCCCAGTTTGCGCGCGCTCTTGTTACTCACCAGTAGCGCCGCCAGGGCTCCGCCACCGGCACCACTGAGAAAACCACCGAGGCTGGCGCCCGAGCCGCCCGCGCCCTTGAGCAGGCCGCCCAGGCTGTCGGTGAGACTGCCGCCCTGCCCCGCAGACTTCTGCTTGAGCAGGTCCTGGCCGGATTTGAACAACTGGTCGAGCAATGCCTGGGTATTCATCGAAGCTCCTCGGTGATCGTTGATCCATACCGGCATCCTAGGTCAGCGTCGAAGCCTGCGAAAACCGCGAAATTGCTGCGGTGTGTGTCAGCCGTTGGCCAGCGCCAGCCAGTGCCGGTAGAAACCCTCCGCGACCTGATTGAGCGCGGCGATCTTGCGCGGCAGTTCGCTGATGCTCACCGCCCGCTCCTCCTGGCTATCCTGCCCATCGTCGAGCAGGTGGCCGGCGGTTTCGAGCCAGTGATGGATCAACGCTTCGGTCATTTCCGGATGGCCCTGCAGGCCAAGCACCTTGTGCCCCCAGCTGAAGGCCTGGTTGTCGCACCAGGGGCTGGAAAGCAGACGGGTGGCGCCATCCGGAATGGCGAAGCTGTCGCTGTGCCACTGGTAGATGGGGAACTCGTCACCCACATGCTCCAGCCACGGGCTGTCGGTGAGCTTGCGCATCGGCTGCCAGCCCGCCTCGGTATAGGGCAGGCGACGGACTTCGGCGCCCAGCGCGCGGGCCAGCAGTTGGCCACCCAGGCAGTGGCCGATCAGCGGAATGTCGCGCTTGATGAGGTGGCGCAGCGCGGCAATTTCCTCGTCGAGCCAGGGCAGCGGGTCGTTGACGCTCATGCCGCCGCCCATCACGGCCACAGCCTTGGGCTGGTCAAGATCGACCTCGGCCAGTTGGCCCAGATCACAGCGAACCTCGCGCCAGGCTTCGCCACGGGCACTCAGAAATGTGCCGAGATGAGCCGGCGGACAGTAATCGACGTGGGTGAAAATCAGGATATCGGACATGGGTACCTCCGCTGCGCAGTCTGCGCGAAAGTGACCCAAGGGTCGAGCACTGCGGTGCTGCGCCAGAGGCACAGCACCGCAGCTTTCTTAACGAGGGGCGCTGACTTCCTGGGTCACCCCCCACCCATCCAGCACCCCGCCAAGGGGCACCACCACGGCCTCCAGGTCATGCTCGAAATCATCGATTCCGGCATGGGTGGCATACATCACCTTGCTGACTTGCAGGTGCCAGTCTCCTTCGCCGCGGCGAATGATCTGGGCATTGAGCGACTCCCCGCGAAACTGCCGGGCCGCCTGGCGGGCCAGCTCTTCATCCGAAAAAATGGCGTAGAACTCGATCGGATGAAACCGGGCGAAGTCAAAGCCCCCTTCCTTCATGCGGCGCAATACAGAGCTGCTGACATCTTCGTGTGAGGCTGAGCTCATGGAACGACCTCCTCGCTTGCGATAGATGAACGGGCGAAAATTGCGTGCAGCGCCAAACTGGCACAAGGTGTGCCGAAATCATCACGGAGGATCGACGCCGCCAGCCAAGAACAGCCAGCGAAAGCGTCACTTTGAGCTTAGCGCTACCAGCTCGGCAGCGCTGCAGGAATCGTAACGGACTGCGACAAACGGCTCAGGGACGGTTGATCAGCGCCATCATCCAGCGTGTCAGCGGTGCCGGGGTAATCTGCCCGAGCCAGTACAGCAGGCTGAACTGCAGGCTGATCGGCCGGTGCACCGCCGCGCCCTGGGACTGCTGCCAGACCGCCTCGGCGATGTCCTCGGCGGCCAGGTTGACGCCCAGGCGACGCAGCGCCGGTGGCTCGAAGGTCTGGCTGCTGACCATGGGCGTGCGCACGAAGGGTGGCATGAGGTCGCCGACGCGGATGCCGTGACGCTCCCACTCCAGATCAAGTGCCTCGGTCAGCCCGCGCACGGCGAACTTGGAGGCCGAATAGCTGGCCATGTCCGGCGTGCCATACAGCCCGGAGGCCGAGCCCATGTTGATCACCTGGGCATTGGCGGTGGCCTTGAGGTAACCGAAGGCCCGGTGCGTCAGCTGCAGCAGGCCCAGCACATTGATGTTGAGGATGCGCACATGCTCGTCCAGGCTGATCTCCTCGAACTTGCCGAAGCGCAGCACGCCGGCGCAGTTGAACAGCAGGCGCAGCTGGCCCTGGTGCTTGCCGCAGAAATCCGCCAGCGCCTCGCTGACCGCCGCCCGGTCGGTCACGTCCAGTGCCACGAACCAGGCGTTGCCAAGCTCGGCGGACAAGCGTGCCAGCGCCTCGGCATTGACATCGAGCAGGCCGACCTTCCAGCCACGTTGATGAAACAGCCGCGCGGTGGCGGCACCGATGCCGGACGCGGCACCGCTGATCAGAATATTGTCCATGTCACGCTCCCTGTGCCTTGAGGAATTTCACCACTGACTGCATGGCCCGGTCGGCCGCACGCAGCATGCCGACATGGGCCTGGAACACATGCCAGAGTCCAGCATAGCGTTCCAGCGTGACGTTCACGCCTGCCGCACGGGCTTTTTCAGCCAGACGCAGGCTGTCGTTGCGCAGCACCTCATCCTCACCCACCTGGATGATCACAGGCGGCAAACCGCCGAGATCGGCATTGATCGGGGAAACCAGCGGCTGCGCTCGGTCGATGCCGGACGGGCAGTAGAGCTCCACGGCCTGCTCAATCCACTTGCGGTGGATCAGCGGATCGCCGGCCGGCGGCGTATGCATCTGCTCGCCGGTGAAATCCACCACCGGCGAATAGCACACCAGGCCGGCCGGTGTCGGCAGGCCCAGATCGCGCAGGCGCAGGGCGGTGACCAGGGTCAGGTTGCCGCCGGCCGAGTCGCCGCCGATGAAGATGCGCTTATAGCCCCGCGCCAACAGTTCGCGGTAGGCCGCCACCGCATCGTCCAGCGGCGCCGGAAAGGCATGCTCGGGCGCCAGCCGGTAATCCAGAGC
>CALMID010000506.1 GCA_937863915.1 uncultured Pseudomonas sp. | reverse complement strand
TGCTGATGCTGTTGCTGTACTGGCGGGTCAACCGCGCGCTCGGACGCAAGGGAGGGCTGGATGATCCCAACTTCTGAGCGGCCACCGGCGCGCCCGCTGCGCCAGTGGCCGATGTGGTTCAACGGCGCGGTCAGTGCGCTGGTCTTGCTGTACCTCTACTTGCCGATAGCCCTGCTGGTCACCAATTCATTCAACCAGTCGCGCTACGGTTTCCAGTGGCAGGGATTCACCTGGGAGTGGTACGGCAAGTTGCTGGAAAATACCGCGCTGGTGGAAGCGGCCCGGCACAGCCTGGTGATAGCGATGTTGTCGGCGACGGTCGCCACTGCCATTGGCACGCTGGCCGCGATTGCACTGTACCGCTACCGTTTCCATGGCAAGGCGGCGATGTCCGGCCTGCTGTTTTTCCTGCTGGTCTCGCCGGACATCGTGCTGGCGATCGCCTTCCTCACCGCTTTCCTGATGCTCGGTATCGCACTCGGCTTCTGGTCGCTGCTCATCGCCCACGTGAGTTTCTGCCTGCCATTCGTGGTCGTGACCGTGCTGGCGCGGCTCCGCGGCTTCCCGCCGGCGCTGATCGAGGCGGCGCAGGACCTCGGCGCCAGCGAGTACCAGGTGTTCCGCGAGATCCTGGTGCCGATGATGGTGCCGGCCCTGTTGTCTGGCTGGCTGTTGTCGTTCACGCTATCGCTCGACGATGTGGTCGTCAGTGCTTTCGTGACCGGTCCCGGTTACGAGATCCTGCCGGTCAAGGTGTACTCGATGGTCAAGGTCGGCGTCTCGCCGGAGGTCAATGTCATCGCGACGCTGCTGCTGGCGGGTTCGCTGCTGCTGGTATTGCTGTCGCAATGGCTGGCGCGCCGCCACCTGGGCTAACCCGTTCCTGTCTACCGTTTGCTGAATGCAGAGGAGAATGCTGTGAGAAAACTGCTGGTGATTGCCCTGTGCTGGTTCGCCAATGTCGCGCTGGCTGGTGAGAAGCTCTATGTCTACAACTGGACCGAATACCTGCCGAATGACCTGATGAAGGACTTCGAGAAGGAAACCGGCATCGATGTCATCTATTCCACCTACGACAGCAACGAGACCATGTACGCAAAGGTCAGCCTGCAGAAAGGCAAGGGCTACGACCTGATCCTGCCGTCGGCGGACTACATCTCCAAGATGAGTCGCGAGGGTTTGTTGCAGAAGATCGACCACAGCCAGCTGCCCGGCATGAAGCATCTGGATCCGGCACTGCTCGACAAGCCCCACGATCCTGGCAACCAGTACAGCGTGCCCTACCTGTGGGGTTCGACGGCGATTGGCCTTAATACAGCGAAAATTCTGGCCGGTAGCGTGACCCGCTGGCAGGACCTGTGGGACCCGAAGTACAGGAACAGCCTGCTGCTGACTGACGATGTGCGCGAAGTCTTCCACATGGCTCTAAAGATCAAGGGCTATTCGGCCAACACCACCGACGAGGCGCAGATCCGCGAGGCCTATGAGCTGCTGAAGCAGTTGATGCCCAATGTGCTGGCCTTCAACTCCGATGCCCCGAAGATGCCGTTCATTGCCGGCGATGTAAACCTGGGCATGATCTGGAGCGGTGAGGCCGAGCAGGGCCGGGCCGAGCTGCCGACCCTGCAGTACATCTACCCGGCCGAGGGCGCCGTGTTCTGGGTGGACAGCTTTGCTATCCCGGCGGGGGCGGCCAATGTCGCCGGCGCCCACAAGTTCATCGACTTCATGCTGCGGCCGGAAAATGCCGTGCGCTGTGTCGATATGGTCGGCTACGCCACCCCGAACAAGGACGCCCTGCCCCTGCTGGATGCCGCGCTGCGGGACAACAAGACCATCTTCCCCGACAAGGCCGACCTGGAGCGGGGTGAGTTCCACAAGGATGTCGGCGAGGCGACCGCCATCTACGAGAAGTACTGGCAGCAGCTGAAGGCCGGCCGCTGACCCGCATCAGGGAAGGGCGCAATACCGGGGCCGGATGCCCCGATGCTAGAATGGCGGCCCTTCCCGATCATCCGTTGTAGAGGAGCTCCGCCGTGGATCTCGATTTCAGTGAAGAGCAGGTGATGCTGCGCGATACCGCGCGCGGCATCTG
>CALMID010000505.1 GCA_937863915.1 uncultured Pseudomonas sp. | reverse complement strand
GCGCTATCTGCCGCAGTGACGGCGTGATTGGTGAGTGGCAATGGCCGGAGTGGACAATGTTCCGGCGGAGCATGACTGATAGGCTGCAAGGCTAGAGTGGCCGTTGTTGTGGTCGTGGCCGGATGTCTGCCTGGAGTTTGTGATGAAACTGCTGTCTGCCTGCTTCTCTGTGCTCTTGCTGCTGCCCCTGCAGGTGCTGGCCTGGTCCAATCATTCGCTGGGCAGCAGTCTGGCGCTGGCGCCCCTGCCGGGGATGGCTGCAGAAACCCTGCCGGTTGAGTCGCTGGAGCGTTTCCTTGAGGCCGAGGAAGAAGGTTTGATTGCGCTGCTGGACGAGCAGGAGCGCTTTGCTCGCGCTCAGTTCGAGGAGTACCCGGCGCGCCCCGATGAGCTGCGCTGGCAGGCCGGAGTTGCTGACCGCCGTGGTGCTTTCCTGCAGGCCTTGCGGATCAACCCGGAAACCCGCCTGGCACTGTTCGTTCAGGCCGTTCCCGGCACTGCGCCGGGGCAGCGCGAGCGCCTGGATGCCGGTGCGGTCACGGTGTACCGCAAGCTCAGCCTGTGGAGCGAGTGGCGTTTCTTCAAGGTTGGCGAGGGCGAGTTGCTCAGCCCGCTGGCGGTGCTCAGCAGCGCTGCAGACGAGCCTGACTACGGCCATGACATCAATCTGTTCAGCGATAACCCGGGCACGGCAGGAGCGCGCTACAACTTCGGGACGCAGCCGTTCGGCGACGCGCGCTTCGAGTATTCCTCGCAGGCGCCGTTTCATATTGGCTACTACCACGAGGATCCGCTGGTGTTCGCCGCCGGGCCCTTCCTGCGCCGCACCTATCCCCAGTGGCGCGCCTATCAGTACATCGGTCTGGCCCGCTTTGCCTTCGAACGGGGGCATCCGTACTGGGGCTACCGGTTCCTCGGCTGGGGGCTGCATTACCTCCAGGATATGACTCAGCCCTATCACGCCAGCGTACTGCCTGGCTCAACCACGGCTGGCCTGTTGTGGACGGCAGCCAAGGCGCTCGGAGGCTTCCCGGCGGACAAGCAGGCGGCCATGGCGCGTGTGGCCACGCGGCATACCGAGGTGGAGAAATATCAGCTGCAGTGGCTGCGCGGTGAGCTGGCCAGTGGCGATAGCCAGCGTTCGTTGCTCAAGGCCTATGCCGAGGGGGGCAATGACGGCCGCTATCCGCCGTTCGATTATCGCTACCTGCGCGACACCGTGGCCCTGGAGTCGCGCCAGCGCGCCGATCAGTTCGATGGGCTGATCGGTCAGTGGCTGGAGCAGCAGCCGGCCGTCGGGGATTTTCGCCAGGGGAACCAGCTGGCCGCGGCCAGGCCCGATGCGCAGCTGCAGCAGCTGATCATCGAGCTGATCGGTCATTTTGGCGCGCACACGCGCAATGCCGTACGTGCGACGGCGCCACGTTAAGCGCGGTGCTCAGGGCGCTTCGACCGGTACCGGGTCGAGGCCGGGCGTGAAATAGAAGTGTTCGACCCGGTTGCGGCCGCCGCGCTTGGCCCGGTACAGGGCCTGGTCGGCGGCCTGGTAGAAAGGCGTCAGGTGAGTCGGGCAGCCTGGTGCCAGGCCGGCCAGACCGATGCTGGCGGGAATCTGCAGGCGGCCGTGTTCGCTATCGATGGCACTG
>CALMID010000504.1 GCA_937863915.1 uncultured Pseudomonas sp. | reverse complement strand
CGCGGCCTATAGGGGCTCGGTCAGTCCAGTTGCAGCCAGATCGGTGCATGGTCGGAGGGCTTGTCCATGCCGCGCAGCTGATAGTCGATGCCGGCGCCGGCCACCCGCGCCTGCAGCCCCTGGCTGGCCAGAATCACGTCGATGCGCAGGCCGCGCTTGGGCACGTCCTCGAAGCCACGGCTGCGGTAGTCGAACCAGCTGAACTGATCGTTCACCGCCGGGTGCAGCTGACGGAAGCTGTCGCTCAGGCCCCAGGCCTTGAGGCGTGCCAGCCATTCACGTTCCTCGGGGAGGAAGCTGCACTTGCCGGTTTTCAGCCAGCGCTTGCGGTTGTCCTCGCCGATGCCGATGTCGCAGTCCTCCGGCGAGATATTGATATCGCCCATCACCACCAGCGCCTGCTCGGGGCTGAACTGGCTTTCCAGCAGCTGCTGCAGGTCGGCATAGAAGCGCTGCTTGGCCGGGAACTTGGTGGGGTGGTCACGGCTCTCGCCCTGGGGAAAGTAGCCGTTCATCACCGTGATCGGCTGGCCATTGGCGTCGGCGAAACGGCCCCAGATAAAGCGGCGCTGGGCATCCGGCTCATCGCCGGGAAAGCCCTTGTGCAGCTCCAGCGGCCTCTCGCGTGAGAGCAGGGCAACGCCGTAGTGCCCCTTCTGTCCGTGGTAGTGCACGTGATAGCCGAGCTGGCGAATCTCCGCCTCGGGGAACTGCTCGTCGGACACCTTGGTTTCCTGCAGACCGATCACGTCCGGCTGGTGCGTCTCGATCAGCGCCTGCAGCTGATGGGGGCGGGCACGCAGGCCATTGATGTTGAAGGAAACGATCTTCATGGGGCAGTTCCGGGCAAAGATGGCGATGCTAGCCCAGCGGCCGGCCAGCCGACCAGTGTCATGGCAAGGGGCCAGGCTGCCTGCTAGTGTCAGAACAGACCCATAAACACAACAACAGAGGTCCTGGCGATGACGCCGATAACCGCCGAAGTCCATTTGCTCGACCATGGTTACAGCCGCGAGGCCCGTTCGCTGCTGTACCACGCCTACCGTCACGAACCCACCTATGCCTACCTGTTCGAAGCGGATCGACCGGGCTTCGATCAGCGCGTGCGTGCCACGGTGCGCGAGCTGGTGGAGCAGCATTTTGCCGAGGAGCTGCCGGCCATCGGTCTGCTGATCGATGATCGTCTGGTCGGCATGGCGCTGATCGCGCCGCCGCAGCGGCGCATGGATATCACCGAAAGCTGGGGCTGGCGCCTGCGCATGCTGCTGACCACCGGTTTTCGCTGCACCCGGCGCTACCTGGACTATCACGAAGCCGTGCTGGCCTGCCTGCCGCCCGGGCCCTTCCACGTGCTGCCGCTACTGGGCGTGCACCCCGAATTCCAGGGCCGCGGGCTGGGTGAGCAGCTGATTGCCGAGCTGCACCGCTGGTGCGCCGAGGACAGCAGTTCCCAGGGGGTTGTGCTGGATACCGGCGATCCGCACTACCTGGCCTATTACCAGCGCCTGGGCTACGAGGAAATCGGCGAGGTGGCGATTGGCCCGATCCGCCAGCATGTGCTGTTCCATGCCAACCCGCCGGCCACCTGGCAGGCCAGTGCCTGAGTCATAAAACGAAAAAGAAAAGCCCCGCAGGTCGGGGCTTTTGTCTGTCCGGCATGTTTTACTGCACACTCCAATTCCGACTCCATTACAAGGATATTCCCCATGGCAACCGTCACTCTGCGTGGTAACCCGGTCGAAGTCGCAGGCCAGCTGCCGCAACCCGGCCAGCAGGCGCCGGCGTTCAGTCTGGTCGGCGCAGACCTCGCCGATGTCAGCCTGGCGAGCCTCGCCGGCAAGCGCAAAATCCTCAACATCTTCCCGAGCGTGGATACGCCGACCTGCGCCACCTCGGTGCGCACCTTCAACACCAAGGCCAGCGGCCTGGCCAACACCGTGGTGCTGTGTATCTCCGCCGACCTGCCGTTTGCCCAGAAGCGCTTCTGCGGCGCCGAAGGTCTGGACAATGTGATCAACCTGTCGACCATGCGCGGCGCGGCCTTCCTCAAGGATTACGGTGTCGCCCTGGCCAGTGGCCCGCTGGCGGGTATTGCCGCCCGCGCGGTGCTGGTGCTGGATGAGCAGGACAAGGTGCTGCACAGCGAGCTGGTGGCCGAGATCGGCAACGAGCCGGACTACGAGGCGGCGCTGCGCGCGCTGGCATAACCGCCACAGCCCCACCGACGGCCTGCCTCTGCAGGCCGTTTTTCTTTGGCTGATGCGGGTTTACACAAATCCTGCAAAGGTAAAAGTTGGGTAAATGACTTCGCCTTGTTGTCGAGATTGTTTATCGTTCGCGCTCATTTTCACTGGATCTGCCCATGCTTCGTTCCCTCGCCAGCCGTTTTCTGAAGTTGCCCAGGCCGTTGCAGGCTGTGCCTGTGGTCGTTATCGCCGCCGCCCTGTGGTGGGCCTGGCCAGTCGACTCGCTCAGTGACAAGGGAGCGCAAGCCGGTCCTGCAGGTCCGGGTGGCCCCGGTGGCCCGCGCGGCCCGGTGCCGGTGCGGGTGGCTCAGGTCGTCCAGGCCGATTTCGCCGTGTATGAAAAGGCGCTGGGCACGGTGACGGCACTCAACACGGTCAATGTCCGGGCCCGTGTCGGTGGCGAGCTGGTCAAGGTGCTGTTCGAGGAAGGGCAGATGGTCAAGGCCGGCCAGTTGCTGGCGCAGATCGATCCGCGCCCCTACGAGGTAGCGGTGCAGCAGGCCGAGGGCACCTTGCTGCAGAACCAGGCCCAGCTGAAGAACGCCGAGATCGACCTGGCGCGCTACCGTGGCCTGTATGTCGAGCAGAGCATCGCCAAGCAGACGCTGGATACCCAGCAGGCGCTGGTGGGGCAGTACCAGGGCACGCTGAAGAGCAACCAGGCGACCCTGGCCGAAGCGCGCCTGAACCTGCAGTTCAGCCAGATCAAGGCGCCGATCAGCGGCCGCGTTGGGCTGCGCCAGCTGGATGCCGGCAACCTGATGGCAGCCAACGACAGCACGGTGCTGGCGGTGATCACCCAGACCCAGCCGATTGCGGTGGCCTTCACCCTGCCCGAGGGCCAGGTGCCGGCCCTGCGCGCCGCCCAGCGCAGCGGCGCACAGCTGCTGGTGGAGGCCTGGGACCGCAATGAGCAGCACCTGCTGGCCAGCGGCACGCTGCACAGCCTGGACAACCAGATCGACAGCGCCACTGGCACGCTCAAGCTCAAGGCGCAGTTTGCCAACGCCGACGAAGCCCTGTTTCCCAACCAGTTCGTCAATGTGCGCCTGCGCCTGAATGTGCTGCCGCAGGCGCTGCTGATGCCGACCGCCGCCGTGCAGTTCGGCAGCCAGGGCAACTTTGCCTTTGTCGTCGGCGAGGGCGACAAGGTGCGGGTGCAGCGCCTGCAGCTAGGCGCCAGCGATGGCCAGCAGACCGTGGTTCTGGACGGGCTCAAGGCCGGCGAGCGGGTGATTCTCGAAGGCACCGACCGCCTGCGCGAAGGCGACGCGGTGGACGTGATCGACGGCTTGTCGGCCCCGGCCGACCCCAACCGCGCCGCCAGCGGCGAGCGCAAGGGCCAGTCGCTCAAGCGTCCGGGGCTGGGCGGCTGATGCACCTTTCCCGTCTGTTCATCCTGCGGCCCGTTGCCACCACCCTGAGCATGCTGGCCGTGCTGCTGGCCGGCCTGATCGCCTACAAGCTGCTGCCGGTGGCGGCGCTGCCCCAGGTGGATTATCCGACCATCCGGGTGCTCACCCTCTACCCGGGCGCGAGCCCCGAGGTGATGGCCAGCAGTGTCACCAGCCCGCTGGAGCGCCAGTTCGGGCAGATGCCCGGCCTGCAGGAGATGACCTCCAACAGCTCCGGCGGCGCGTCGGTCCTGACCCTGCGCTTTGCCCTGGACGTGGAGCTGGATGTGGCCGAGCAGCAGGTGCAGGCGGCGATCAACGCGGCCAGCAACCTGTTGCCCAATGATCTGCCGGCGCCGCCGGTGTACAACAAGGTCAACCCGGCCGATACCCCGGTGCTGACCCTGGCGGTCACCGCCCAGACCCTGCCGCTGGCGCAGGTGCAGGATCTGGTGGACACGCGCATGGCGCAGAAGCTGGCCCAGGTGTCCGGCGTCGGCATGGTCAGCCTGGCCGGCGGGCAGCGCCCGGCCGTGCGCGTGCGGGTCAATCCCGAGGCGCTGGCCGCCCACGGCCTGTCGCTGGCCGAGGTGCGCAGCCTGATCACCGCAGCCAACGTCAATCAGCCCAAGGGCAGTTTCGATGGCCCCAACCGGGTTTCGACCCTGGATGCCAACGACCAGCTGAAATCCGCCGAGGAATACGGTCAGCTGATTCTCAGCTACCAGAATGGCGCGGCCCTGCGTCTGCGCGATGTCGCCGAACTGGGCGACGGCGTGGAGAATTCGCGCCTGGCCGCCTGGGCCAACCAGCAGCAGGCCGTGCTGGTCAACGTGCAGCGCCAGCCGGGGGCCAACGTCATCGATGTGGTCGAGCGCATCGACGCGCTGCTGCCCAAGCTGCAGGCCGCGCTGCCGGCAGGCCTGGAGGTGCAGATTCTTTCCGACCGCACCCAGACCATCCGCGCCTCCATCGATGCGGTGCGCCACGAGCTGTTCATGGCCATCGGCCTGGTGGTGCTGGTGACCCTGCTGTTCCTGCGCAAGCTGTCGGCCACCCTGATTCCCTCGGTGGTGGTGCCGCTGTCGCTGCTCGGCACCTTCGTGGTCATGTACCTGGCCGGGTTCTCCATCAACAACCTGACGCTGATGGCGCTGACCATCGCCACGGGCTTTGTGGTCGACGATGCCATCGTCATGCTGGAGAACATCGCCCGCTACCGCGAGCAGGGTGAAACGCCGCTGGCCGCTGCGCTCAAGGGCTCGAAGCAGATTGGCTTCACCCTGATCTCGCTGACCCTGTCGCTGATCGCCGTGCTGATTCCGCTGCTGTTCATGCAGGACGTGGTGGGCCGCCTGTTCCGCGAGTTCGCCATCACCCTGGCGGTGGCCATCCTGATTTCCCTGGCGATTTCCCTGACCCTGACGCCGATGATGTGCGCGCGCCTGCTCAAGGGCGGCGGCGAGGAGCAACCGCCGCGCTGGCTGCAGCGGCTCAACGCCGGTTACGGGCGGCAGCTCGCCTGGGTGCTGGAGCATCAGGGCCTGACCCTGTGGGTGGCGCTGGGCACCTTCGTGCTCACCGTGCTGCTGTACCTGGCGGTGCCCAAGGGCTTCTTCCCGGTGCAGGACACCGGCCTGATCCAGGGCGTGTCCGAGGCGCCGCAGAGCATCTCGTTCCGTGCCATGAGCGAGCGCCAGCAGGCGCTGGCGGCGGTGATTCTGGAAGACCCGGCGGTGGCCAGCCTGTCTTCGTCGATCGGCGTGGATGGCAGCAACCTGACCCTCAACAGCGGCCGCCTGCTGATCAATCTCAAGCCCCATGGAGAACGTGACGAAACCGCGCAGGAGGTCATCGAGCGGCTCAAGCCGCGGCTGGCACAGGTGCCGGGCATCGAGCTGTTCCTGCAGCCGGTGCAGGACCTGTCCATCGAGGACCGCATCAGCCGTACCCAGTACCAGTTCAGCCTGCAGTCGCCGGATCAGGCACTGCTGGAAGAGTGGGTGCCGAAGTTGCTGGAAGCCTTGCGTGAGCGCCCGGAGCTGACCGATGTGACCAGCGACCTGCAGGTGCGTGGCGTGCAGGCCTATGTCGAGATCGACCGAGACACGGCCGCGCGCCTGGGCATCAGCGTGTCGACTATCACCGATGCGCTGTACGACGCCTTCGGTCAGCGTCAGGTGTCGACCATCTTCACCCAGACCAGCCAGTACCGCGTGGTGCTCGAATCCAGTGGCGCCGCGACCCTGGGGCCCAAGGCTCTGGAGCAGCTGCATGTGCGCAGCGCCGAGGGTCAGGCGATACCGCTGTCGGCCTTGGCGCGCATCGAGCAGCGCCCGGCGCAGTTGCTGATCAGCCGGGTTGGGCAGTTCCCGGCCGTGACCCTGTCGTTCAACCTGGCGCCCGGTCAGTCCCTGGGCGGTGCCGTCGCGGCGATCGAGGCGGTGGAGGCCGAGCTAGGACTGCCGCTGGGCATTCAGACCCGCTTCCAGGGCGCGGCCCAGGCCTTCCAGGCGTCGCTGTCGAGCACGCTGCTGCTGATCCTGGCAGCGGTGGTGACCATGTACATCGTGCTGGGCGTGCTCTACGAGAGCTATATCCACCCGATCACCATCCTGTCCACGCTGCCCTCGGCGGCGGTCGGCGCCTTGCTCGCCCTGTTGCTGGCCGGCGAGGATCTGGGCCTGATCGCCATCATCGGCATCATCCTCCTGATCGGTATCGTCAAGAAGAACGCCATCATGATGATCGACTTCGCCCTGGAGGCCGAACGGCATCAGGGCATGAGCCCGCGTGAGGCGATCTACCAGGCGGCGCTGCTGCGTTTCCGGCCGATTCTGATGACCACCCTGGCCGCGTTGTTCGGCGCCGTGCCGCTGATGCTGGCTACCGGCTCCGGTGCCGAGCTGCGCCAGCCATTGGGGCTGGTGATGGTTGGCGGCCTGTTGCTCAGCCAGTTGCTGACCCTGTTCACCACCCCGGTGATCTACCTGGCGTTTGACCGGCTGGCGCGACGCGCCCGCGGTGTGTCGCTGGCGGAGCAGGGCGCGTGAACCTTTCGGCGCCCTTCATCCATCGCCCGGTAGCGACCTGGCTGTGCAGCCTGGCCATTGTCCTCTTGGGCATCATCAGCTTCCGCCTGCTGCCGGTGGCACCGCTGCCGCAGATGGATTTCCCGGTGATCGTGGTACAGGCCAACCTGGCCGGCGCCAGCCCGGCGATCATGGCCAGCAGCGTGGCCACGCCGCTGGAGCGGGCCATGGGCACCATTGCCGGCGTGGAGCAGATCACCAGCCGCTCCAGCCAGGGCTCGCCCCGGGTGATCGTGCAGTTTGCCCAGGACAAGGACATCAACGGCGCCGCGCGGGAAGTGCAGGCGGCCATCAATGCCGCGCGCAGCCTGATGCCGAGCGGCATGCGCAGCATGCCCACCTACAAGAAGGTCAATCCGTCGCAGGCGCCGATCATGGTGCTCTCGCTGACGTCCAGGGAACTCGACAAGAGCCGTCTGTACGACCTGGCCTCGACCATCCTGGCGCAGAGCCTGGCCCAGGTGAATGGCGTGGGCGAAGTGCAGATTGGCGGCAGCTCCCTGCCGGCGGTGCGCGTGCAGTTGCAGGCGCAGCAGCTCGAGCAGTACGGCGTGTCGCTGGATGAGGTGCGCCAGACCATCAGCGCCGCCAACCAGCGCCGGCCCAAGGGCTTTGTCGAGAACGACGCGCAGCAGTGGCAGGTGCAGGCCAACGATCAACTGAGCAAGGCCGCCGACTACCTGCCGCTGCTGATCCGTTATCAGGATGGCCGCAGTCTGCGCCTGGCCGATGTGGCCAAGGTCGAGGACAGCGTCGAGGACCGTTACAACAGCGGTTTCTTCAACGATGAATCGGCGGTGCTGCTGGTGATCAACCGTCAGGCTGGCGCCAACATCATCCAGACCATCGAGCAGATCCGCGCCCAGCTGCCGGCCCTGCAGGCGGTGCTGCCGGCCAGCGTCGAGCTGAACGTGGCCATGGACCGCTCGCCGGTGATCCGCGCCACCCTGCACGAGGCCGAGCGCACCCTGCTGATTGCCGTGGGGCTGGTGATCCTGCTGGTACTGGCCTTCCTCGGCAACTGGCGCAGCGCGCTGATTCCGGCGCTGGCGGTGCCGGTGTCGCTGATCGGCACCTTTGCGGTGATGTACCTGGGTGGCTTCTCGCTCAACGTGCTGTCACTGATGGCGCTGATCCTCGCCGCCGGCCTGGTGGTGGACGATGCCATCGTGGTGCTGGAGAACATTGCCCGGCATATCGACAACGGCGAGCCGCCGCTGAGCGCGGCGCTCAAGGGTACCCGCGAGGTCGGCTTCACCCTGCTGTCGATGAACCTGTCGCTGGTGGTGGTGTTCATCTCCATCCTGTTCATGGGCGGCATCGTCAACCAGATGTTCCGCGAGTTCTCCCTGACGCTGGCCGCCGCCATCATCGTGTCGTTGCTGGTGTCCCTGACCCTGACGCCGATGCTCTGCGCGCGCTGGCTCAAGCCGCACCAGACCGGTCCCGGCAACCGCCTGCAGCAGGCCGGGCAGCGCCTGCAGGCACGGGTGCTGGAGGCGTACCGCCGGAGTCTGGGCTGGGCCCTGCGTCATCCGCGCCTGACCCTGGCCAGCCTGCTGGCAACCATTGCCCTGAATGTCGGGCTGTTCGTGCTGGTGCCCAAGACCTTCCTGCCGACCCAGGACACCGGCCAACTGATCGGTTTCATTCGCGGCGACGATGGCCTGTCGTTTCAGGTCATGCAGCCGAAGATGGAAATCTTCCGCCGCGCCGTGCTGAAAGACCCGGATGTGGAAAGCGTGGCCGGTTTTATCGGCGGCAACGGCGGTATCAACAATGCCTTCATGATCGTGCGCCTCAAGCCGCGCAGCGAGCGCGCCCCGGCGCAGGTCGTGGTCGACCGCCTGCGCCGCGAGATGCCGCGGGTGCCGGGCGGCCAGCTGTTCCTCATGGCCGACCAGGACATGATGTTCGGCCGCGGCGGTGGCCGCGAGCAGCGCAGTTCGGCCTACGAGTACAGCCTGCTGGCCACCGATCTGGATGATCTGCGCATCTGGCTGCCCAGGCTTGCTCAGGCCTTCAAGGAGCTGCCGGAGCTGACCGCCATCGACGCCAACGAAGGCGAGGGCGCCCAGCAGGTGCGCCTAGAGGTCGATCGCGCTGCGGCCCAGCGGCTGGGCGTGGACATGGCCACGCTGACCACCCTGCTGAACAACGCCTTCAGCCAGCGGCAGATCTCGACCATCTACCAGAGCCTGAACCAGTACAAGGTGGTTCTGGAGGTGGAGCAGCGCTTCAATCAGGACCCGAGCGTGCTGCGCGACCTGCAGGTGATCACCGGCAGCGGGCAGCGCGTACCGCTGGCGGCCTTCACCCGCTTCGAGACCTCGCTGGAAGAGGACCGTGTCAACCACGACGGCCAGTTCGCCGCCGAGAGCATTTCCTTCGACCTGGCCGAGGGCGTCAGCCTCGATCAGGCCACCCGTGCCATCGACCGCGCCGTGGCAGCCATCGGCATGCCCAGCGAAGTGCAGGGGCGCATGGGCGGCAGTGGCGATGCCTTCCAGCAGACGCAGCAACAACAGCCGCTGATGATCCTCGGCGCGCTGCTGGTGGTGTACATCGTGCTGGGCATCCTCTACGAGAGCTACATCCATCCGCTGACGATTCTCTCCACGCT
>CALMID010000503.1 GCA_937863915.1 uncultured Pseudomonas sp. | reverse complement strand
ATCGGCGTGCCGGTGATCACCGACTCCGAGATCTGGAAGAACAACCCGGAGAAGGTCTTTGGCGTGTCCAAGGCCTGGGCCGAGCAGAACCCGGAAACCCACAAGCGCCTGGTCAAGGCGCTGATCCGCGCCGCCAAGTGGCTGGACGAGGACAACAACAAGAACCGCATGGAGGCCGTGGAGATTCTCTCCCGTCCGGAATACGTCGGCGCCGCCGCCCAGGTGATCGGCAACTCCATGACCGGCACCTTCGAGTATGAGAAGGGTGACAAGCGCGAAGTACCGGACTTCAACGTGTTCTTCCGCTACAACGCCACCTACCCCTACTACTCCGATGCCATCTGGTACCTGACCCAGATGCGCCGTTGGGGGCAGATCGCCGAGCCCAAATCCGATGCCTGGTATGCCGACGTCGCCAAGCAGGTCTATCGCCCGGATATCTACCGCGCCGCCGCCGACGAGCTGATCGCCGAGGGCAAGGCCAGTGCCGACGAATTCCCGGCGCCCAGCGAAACCGGCTACCGCGCACCGACCGCCGAGTTCATCGACGGCGTGACCTATGACGGCAGCAAGCCGAACGCCTACCTGGCTTCGTTCAAGATCGGCAACGCCAAGTGAAACAGGCCCGGCCGGCGGCGCCGGTCGGGCACCGAGGTATTTCGCTGCCCTGCGCAGCCCGAATTCGAGGATCGGACGATGAGCAACCCGAGCGTCGCCACCCCTATCGCCAACACCATCAAGAGCGCCCGCAGCCGCGAACTGCTAAAGCAGGGCGTGCGCACCCTGTTCCTGCCGCTGGCCGGCATCGCCTTCTTCCTGCTGCTGTGGCAGCTGGTGGCGGCCAACATCCACACCAGCCTGGGTCAGTTCCCTGGCCCCGGACAGGTCTATGTGCAGGCCTCGCAACTGCTCGATAGCCACCTGCGCGAACGCGAGAAGGCCGAGCAGTTCATCACCCGCCAGGAAATCCGCAACGCCGAACTCCTGGCCAAGAACCCCGACGCTCAGGTGAAGATCCGCGCCTATACCGGCAAGCCGACCTTCCTCGACCAGATTTTCACCAGCCTCTACACGGTGCTGAGCGGCTTTCTCATCGCCACCCTGATCGCCGTGCCGCTGGGCATCCTCTGCGGCCTGTCGCAGAGCATCTACGCGGCCATCAACCCGCTGATCCAGATTTTCAAGCCGGTCTCGCCGCTGGCCTGGCTGCCGCTGGTGACCATGGTGGTCAGCGCCGTCTACACCAGCAGCGACCCGCTCTTGTCCAAGTCCTACCTGACCTCGGCCTTCACCGTGGCGCTGTGCTGCCTGTGGCCGACGGTGATCAACACCACGGTGGGCGTGGCCAGCCTGGACAAGGACCTGCTCAACGTCAGCCGGGTACTGCGCCTGTCGCCGCTGGCGCATGTGCAGAAGATCGTCCTGCCGGCGGCGGTGCCGATGATCTTCACCGGCCTGCGCCTGTCGCTGGGGACCGGCTGGATGGTGCTGATCGCCGCCGAGATGCTGGCGCAGAACCCGGGGCTGGGCAAGTTCGTCTGGGACGAGTTCCAGAACGGTAGCTCCGAGTCGCTGGCGCGCATCATGGTTGCTGTCGTCACCATCGGGGTCATAGGTTTCGCCCTCGACCGTCTGATGCTGCTGGCGCAAAAGCTGGTCAGCTGGGACAAGAACGCCGTACTGCGCTAACAGGCAAGGAGAACTCCCATGAGCAACGCACACCTCGAACTGTCCGGCGTCGGCATCAGCTTCCCCACCGACAAGGGCCTGTTCTGCGCCCTGCAGAACGTCAACCTGAAGATCGATCAGGGCGAGTTCGTCTCGCTGATCGGCCACTCCGGCTGCGGCAAATCCACCGTGCTCAACATAGTCGCCGGCCTCTACCAGGCCAGCACCGGCGGCGTCATCCTAGACGGCCGCGAGGTCAACGAGCCCGGCCCCGAGCGCGCCGTGGTGTTCCAGAACCACAGCCTGCTGCCCTGGCTGACCTGCTATGAAAACGTCGAGTTGGCCGTGCGCCAGGTATTCAAGGGCGGCAAGTCGCGCAGGGAAATGCGCGAGTGGGTCGAGCACAACCTCAACCTGGTGCACATGATGCACGCCAAGGACAAACGCCCGGGTGAGATCTCCGGCGGCATGAAGCAGCGCATCGGCATCGCCCGCGCACTGGCCATGCAGCCCAAGGTGCTGCTGATGGACGAGCCCTTCGGTGCACTGGACGCCCTGACCCGCGCTCACCTGCAGGACTCGCTGATGGAAATCCACCGCGACCTGGGCAACACCGTGATCATGATCACCCATGACGTTGACGAGGCTGTGTTGCTCTCCGACCGCATCGTGATGATGAGCAACGGCCCGGCCGCCACCGTCGGCGACATTCTCAAGGTCGATCTGGAACGCCCGCGCGACCGTCTGGCGCTGGCCAACGACGCGCGCTACCACGCCTGCCGTTCGGCGGTGCTGGAGTTCCTCTACGCCAAGCAGCAGCGTCCCGCCGCCTGACGCCCGTCGGCATGGTCCCGCTGCGGGCCATGCCGGCAGCCACGGACGTTATGCCGCAGCCACCAGCGGTCGCCCGGGTTTGTCGGCACAGGTGAACGCCCGTACACTGCGGGCCCTTTTTTTCACCCGAGTTTGATCATGCTGTTCACTCTGCGCATGGGGCTGATGGGCCTGCACTTTATCGTCGCCGGTATCCTCGGCCTGCTGCTGGGCATCTGCCGTCCGTTCAACCCCGACAACAGCCGCCTGTGCGCGCGCCTCTACTCGATGCCGGCCCTGCGCATCCTGCGCCTGAATCTTTCGCGCGACGCCAAAGGCCTGCTGGAACACCAGCGCAGCTGCGTGATCATCGCCAACCACCAGTCCAACTACGACCTCTATGTGCTCGGTCGCGTGGTGCCCAAGCGCACCGTCAGCATCGGCAAGAAAAGCCTCAAGTGGGTGCCCTTCTTCGGCCAGCTGTACTGGCTGGCCGGCAACGTGCTGATCGAGCGCGGCAATGCCCAGCAGGCCAAGCAGGCCATGCTCACCACCACCGAAACCCTGCAGCATCAGGACACCTCCATCTGGGTGTTCCCGGAAGGCACGCGCAACAAGGGTGAGGGTCTGCTGCCGTTCAAGAAGGGCGCGTTCCAGATGGCCATTGCCGCCGGCGTGCCGATCATCCCGGTGTGTGTGAGCAGCTATGTCAAAAACATGCATCTCAATCGCTGGAATGCCGGCTCGATCAAGATCCGCTCGCTGCCGGCGATTTCCACCGCCGGCATGACCCTGGACGATATCCCCGAGCTGATGCAGCGTTGCTGGGACCTGATGCAACAGACCATTGCCCAGCTGGACGCGGAGCTGGTCCGCGCCTGATCGGCACGGTTGAAAATTCCCAGGCAGCGGGCGAAGCTGCCTGGTATGAAAATCTTCTGCCTGTTGCTGCTGGCCACGGCCCTGCCCTCCTGGGCCGACCCGCTGCTGCACTATCCTCGCCACTCGCGTGACAGCGAGCCGGAAGCCTACGTCGCCGAACTGCTGCAACTGGCGGTGGAGCGCGCTCCCGTACGCTATCGGCTGCAACCCTCGGCCGAACCCATGGCCCAGTCCCGCGCCCAGCAGATGCTCGAACAGCACAGCCCGCACCTGCAGGTGATGTGGGCCATGACCACTCGCGAGCGCGAACAGCGTCTGTTGCCGATCCGCATCCCGATCTACAAGGGCCTGATCGGCTGGCGTATCAGCCTGCTGCGCCAGCAGGATGCCCAGTTGCTCAGCCAGGTAAACAACCTAGCCGACCTCAAGCCACTGCGTTTCGGCCAGCGCCACGACTGGCCCGACACCCCCTTGCTGCGCGCCAACGGCCTGCAGGTCGTCACCAGCCCAAGCTACAGCGGCCTGTTTGCCATGTTGCAGGCGCAACGCTTCGACGCCTTTCCACGCGAGGTGGTGACCGTCTGGCAGGAGCAGGCCGAAGCCAGGCGTACCGGCCTGCAGCTGGCGGTCGATGAATACGTGGTGCTGCATTATCCCAGCGCCTTCTATTTCTTCACCTCGCGTCAGGACCCGCAACTGGCCGAGCACCTGCGCCAGGGCCTGGAAGCGGCCATCGCCGACGGCAGCTTCGAGCGCCTGTTCCAGCAGCGCCATGGTGAGACCCTGCGCCGCGCTCGCCTGGAGCAACGGCGGGTCATCGAACTGGAAAACCCCGAGCTACCCGCTGAAACACCCTTTCACCGCCAGGAACTCTGG
>CALMID010000502.1 GCA_937863915.1 uncultured Pseudomonas sp. | reverse complement strand
ATCTTGTTGCGACGTCCCATGGACAGGATCTGGGTAAAGCCGCAGTAGAAGAAGATGCCTTCCGTGACGACATAAAAGCCTATCAGGTTGCGCAGGAGTTTCTGGTCGGCTTCCGGTGTGCCGGTGTGGAAGTTCCGGTCAGCCAGACCCTGGGTGTGGCTGAGGCTCCAGGTCGCTTTCTTGGCGATGGATGGCAGCTCACGGTACATGTTGAAGACTTCGCCCTCATCCATGCCCAGCGATTCGATGCAGTACTGGTAGGCGTGGGTGTGGATTGCTTCCTCGAAAGCTTGGCGCAACAGGTACTGGCGACATTCAGGGTTGGTGATATGGCGGTAGATGCCAAGCACGAGGTTGTTGGCTACCAGCGAATCAGCAGTGGAGAAATATCCCAGTGAGCGCATGACGATCCGTCGCTCATCTTCCGACAGGGCATCCGGTGTTTTCCAGGTTTGCACATCCTTGGCCATGTTGATTTCCTGCGGCATCCAGTGGTTCGCGCAGCCGTCAAGGTATTTCTGCCAGGCCCAGTCGTACTTGAAAGGCACCAGCTGGTTGAGGTCGGCGCGGCAGTTGATCATCCGCTTCTCGTCGACAGTGATGCGCGCGGCGCCCAACTCCAGTTCTTCGAGGCCAGTAGCAGTGTCCATGGTCGCCATGGCCTGCCGGGCTTGGGCAATGGCTGCGCCCATGGTCGCATTGCTGTTTTCAAAGCGCGTTGACTCGATTGCTGCAGGAGGCTCCGCAGGTGCTGCAAGCTCCTGAGGTGCCGCCTTTGCCAATCCAGTCGGCGTTGCCATCGCGACGACGGCAGGAGCCGGCGCGTTGTTGGTGTCTTCGTTATAGTCATCCCATGTCAACATCTTTCAAGCCCTTTGTTGCATCATTTCTGCTGGTTCTGGTTTTTAATCCAGTGTCTGCCCGGGTTTAAAAAGATCCCGGGCGGCCAGTCATGCACCGCCCGCGATTTTCTCCCCCAGAGAAAAACCTTTACTGGCAAGCTTCGCAATCCGGGTTGTCAATCGAACAGGCTTTTGGCACCGGAGCCGGCGCTGCTGCTGTTGCTGTCCCGGCGCCCAGGTTGGCTGACACGGCATTCAGTGCCCCGGTGTTGATCGTCGACTTCTCGGTTGTGGTAGCGGCCAGGGCGCGCAGGTAGTACGTCGTCTTCAGGCCGCGGTACCAGGCCATGCGATAGGTGACGTCCAGTTTCTTGCCAGATGCCCCGGCTATGTAGAGATTGAGCGATTGCGCCTGGTCGATCCACTTCTGGCGGCGGCTGGCGGCATCCACCAGCCAGCGCGGCTCAACTTCGAAGGAAGTCGCATACAGCGCCTTCAGGTCGGCCGGGATGCGGTCAATTTTCTGTACGCTGCCTTCGTAATATTTCAGGTCGTTGACCATCACGCTGTCCCACAGGTCACGTGCTTTCAGGTCATGTACCAGATAGGGGTTCACGACCGTGAACTCGCCGGACAGGTTCGATTTCACGTACAGGTTCTGGTAGGTGGGTTCAATCGATTGCGAAACGCCGCAGATATTGGAAATCGTAGCAGTCGGTGCGATCGCCATCACATTGGAGTTGCGCATGCCCTGCGCGCGTACCTTGTTGCGCAGGCGATCCCAGTCCAGTGTCTGGCTCTGGTCAACTTCGATGAATTCTGCGCCGCGTGATTCGACCAGTGTCTTGATCGAGTCGATAGGGAGAATGCCTTTCGACCACAGCGAGCCTTCAAACGTGGAATAGCGGCCGCGTTCGACGGCCAGATCGCTCGATGCCTGGATCGCGTAGTAACTCACCGCTTCCATCGAACGGTCGGCGAACTCCACCGCTTCGTCGGAGCCGTAGGCGATGCGCATCTTGTACAGCGCATCCTGGAAACCCATGATGCCGAGGCCGACCGG
>CALMID010000501.1 GCA_937863915.1 uncultured Pseudomonas sp. | reverse complement strand
TCCAGTTCGGCACCAACTGGGCCTACTACAGCCACTATGTCGGTGACATCTTCGGTGCGCCGCTGGCCATCGAGGGTCTGATGGCATTCTTCCTCGAGTCGACCTTCATCGGCCTGTTCTTCTTCGGCTGGGATCGCCTGTCCAAGCTGCAGCACCTGGCCGTCACCTGGCTGGTGGCCATCGGTTCGAACATGTCGGCGCTGTGGATTCTGATTGCCAACGGCTGGATGCAGAATCCGGTGGGTGCAGAGTTCAACTTCGAGACCATGCGCATGGAGCTGACCGACTTCGGCGCCCTGCTGTTCAATCCGGTGGCGCAGGTCAAGTTCGTCCACACAGTGGCTGCCGGCTATGTCACCGGAGCGATCTTCGTTCTGGCGATTTCCAGCTACTACCTGCTGAAAAAGCGTGATCTTGGTTTTGCCCGGCGCTCCTTCGCCATTGCCTCAGCCTTTGGCCTGGCCTCGATCCTCTCGGTGATCGTGCTGGGTGACGAATCCGGCTACGAAATCGGTGACGTGCAGAAGACCAAGCTGGCCGCCATCGAAGCCGAGTGGGAAACCCACCCGGCGCCGGCCGGCTTCACCCTGTTCGGCCTGCCCAACCAGGACGAGATGCGCACCGACTACGCGGTGAAGATTCCCTACGCGCTCGGCCTGATCGCCACCCGCTCGCTGGATACCGAGGTCAAGGGCATCAAGCAGCTGATTGCCGAGCATGAAGTGCGCATCCGCAGTGGCATGCAGGCCTATGCCCTGCTGGAACAGCTGCGCGCCGGCGACAAGAGCGAGGCCAACATCGCCGCCTTCAACGCGGTCAAGCAGGACCTCGGCTACGGCCTGCTGCTGAAGAAATACACCGCCAAGGTGATCGATGCCACGGACGCGCAGATCAAGCAGGCCGCCCTGGACACCATCCCCAACGTGTTCAGCCTGTTCTGGACCTTCCGCATCATGGTCGCTTCCGGCTTCCTAATGCTGGCGCTGTTCGCTTGCGCCTTCTGGGCCTCGGCGCGCAAGAACGAGGAGCGCAAACCCTGGCTGCTCAAATGGGCACTGCTCAGCCTGCCGCTGCCCTGGATCGCCGCACAGACCGGCTGGTACGTGGCCGAGCATGGCCGCCAGCCCTGGTCGATCGGTGAGGTGCTACCGACCCACCTGTCCACCTCCAGCGTATCGGCTGGTGATGTATGGGGTTCGCTGATCGCCCTGATCGCCTTCTACAGCGTGCTGCTGGTGATCGAGATGTACCTGATGATCAAGTTCGCCCGCCTGGGCCCGAGCAGCCTGCACACAGGTCGCTACCACTTCGAACAGCAACAGCCGGCCCAGGCCTGAGGAGATCGCCATGTTCGACTATGAAAGCCTCAAGCTGATCTGGTGGGTACTGGTCGGCGTACTGCTGATCGGCTTCGCCCTGACCGACGGCTTCGACCTCGGCGCCGCCGCCTTGCTGCCCTTCGTCGGCCGTACTGACCATGAACGCCGGGTGGTGATCAACACCATCGCCCCGCACTGGGACGGCAACCAGGTCTGGCTGATCACCGCCGGTGGCGCGCTGTTTGCCGCCTGGCCGCTGGTGTATGCCGCCTCGTTCTCCGGTTTCTACTGGGCCATGCTGCTGGTGCTGTTCGCCCTGTTCGTGCGCCCGGTGGGCTTCGACTACCGCAGCAAGCTGGAAAACACCCGCTGGCGCAGCAGTTGGGACTGGGGCCTGTTCGTCGGTGGCCTGGTGCCGTCGCTGGTGTTCGGCGTGGCCTTCGGCAACCTGCTGCTGGGCGTGCCCTTCCAGTTCGACGAGACCCTGCGGGTCAGCTACCACGGCAGCTTCTGGCAACTGCTCAACCCCTTCGGCCTGCTCGCCGGGGTAGTCAGCCTAAGCATGCTCATGCTGCACGGCGCCACTTGGCTGATGATGCGCACCGAAGGTGATATCGCCCGGCGCAGCCAGCGTGCCGCACAGCTGACCGCACTGGTCTACCTGGCCGCCTTCATCGGCGCCGGTGCCTGGCTGTGGCTGGGCAACATCCAGGGCTTCACCCTGGCCGCGGCCATCGACACCAATGCAGCGATCAACCCGCTGGGCAAGAGCGTGCTGCACGACAACGCTGGCTGGCTGGCTAACTATGCACAGTATCCGCTGACCAAACTGGTCCCGCTGACTGGCATTCTCGGTGGCGTCCTGGCCCTCGCGCCCGCCAGTGGCAAACGTGGCGCCTGGGCCTTCCTCGGCTCCAGCCTGGCCATCACTGGCACGCTGTGCACCGCCGGTTTTGCCATGTTCCCCTTCATCATGCCGTCGAGCCTGGACCTCAACTCCAGTCTGACCCTGTGGGATGCGGTATCCAGCCACAAGACCCTGGGCATCATGTTCGTCGCGGCCTGCATCTTCGTCCCGCTGATCCTCGTCTACACCCTGTGGTGCTACACGAAGATGTGGGGCAAGGTCACCACCGGGCAGATCGAACAGAACAGCCACGGGCTTTATTGAGGAGATCGACCATGTGGTACTTCACCTGGATTCTCGGCGTATTGCTCGCCTGCAGCTTCGGCATCAT
>CALMID010000500.1 GCA_937863915.1 uncultured Pseudomonas sp. | reverse complement strand
TCGTCCTGGCATTCCGGCGAGCCGGTGGCGAATTCGCGGCAGACCAGCGGGCGCACTTCGTAGATGGTGCAGCGCATGGTGTCGCGGTCCAGTGCCGCACACCAGCCATCATCCAGGCGCAGCATGGTTTCGCCGCCCCAGTCGTCGGTGCTGATGAAGCGCTCGGGCACGCCGGTGTCGGTCAGCAGCAGGACTTCCAGCTGGCAGCAGCAGGCCGCGCAATTGCTGCAGCTGATGTTCGGGTCGATGGGCAGGTTGGTCAGGGGTATCTGGTTCATGCCGCCAGTGTACGGCAGATGACCGGGGCCGGCGCGGCGAGTTGCCGAGCGGCTCAGCCCGGCGTCAGGTTCTTCAGCATGTGCTTGGCCGCGTACATGCGCCGGTCGGCCTCGCGGATCAGTGCCTCGGGTTCGGCAAATTCGGCGGGCCCGGTCTGCACCACGCCGACGCTCAGTTGCAGTCCGGGCAGAGCCTTTGCCAGTTCGCTGCTCAGGCGCGAGATGTAGATCTCGGCGGCCAGCTCCTCGCGGCAGTTGGGCAGGATGATGCAGAACTCGTCGCCACCGTAGCGGAAGCAGCTGTCCTCCATGCGCGATACCTGTTTGATCGCCGCACCGAGCTTCTGCAGGATTTCGTCACCACGCTGGTGGCCCTGGGTGTCGTTGATGTCCTTGAAGTCGTTGACGTCCAGATAGGCTACGGCCAGCGGTTCGCTGCGCCGTTGCGCCGCCCGCACGGCGCGGGTCAGGCTTTCGTGCAGGGTGCGGACGTTGAACAGCCCGGTCAGCGGGTCGGTGCGGGTCATTTCCTCCAGTTGCCGGGTGCGCTCGCGGACCTTGTCTTCCAGGGCGCGGGCGTAGCTCTCGGATTTTTCGCGGGAGATGTCGATCTCCATCACCAGGCTGCGGATATAGGTCTCGAACACCAGGGTGATGTCGAACAGGAACAGGCGGTCGAGCACGCTGAGCAGCTGTTGGCGCTCGGGGCTTTTCGGCAGTTGCTGGCGCAGCACATCGAACAGCAGGGTCTTGAGGGTGCTGATCGCGGCCAGATAGAGCTTGGGTTCTACACCGATGCGCTTGTGTACCAGGCCGATGCGCAGGCGGTTGTTGACGTACTCGACGTCGTACAGGCCGCTGAACAGGTCGAGCACGTACTTGCGCTGGGCGCTGCGCAGGCGGCCCAGGGTATCGGCATCGCCGATCAGCAGGGCGATTTCCGCCACGCTGGTCTGCATCTGGTAGAACTGATCGACCAAGGCATCCACCTGGCTTTCGATCAGGCCCCGGTAGTTGTGCAGCAACTGAAAGTCGCTTTCCGCCAGCCCCAGCAATTGCTGGCGCGAGTGGATCTCGAATTCGGTGATGCGCATCTGTTCCAGCAGCGTTTGTTCGGTCTGCTTCATGGAGCCTCCCTGGCAGCGGCGACAACGCAGAGTGATGCGCCTGCAACCAGTGGTGGCTTGTCAGACGGATATGCCTATGAGCCTAGTCAAACTTTGCCGGGCTGGGTGAGGAAGTGACGGCTGGCGCCGCCGCCAGGCGGCGGGCCAGGGCGTGCAGGGCGGGGAGCCAGACGGTCCACAGCAGGCCGATCAGCAGCAGGCTGGGCGCGGTGCCCAGCGGCAGGCCGACTCCGGCCAGTTGCGCACCGGCGTAGTAGGACAGCGGGCCGCTGGTGGCGCCCAGCAGGCTGGCCAACCACCAGGGCCTGGCGGTCCAGGCCAGGCTGTGGCGCAGGGTGGTGGCCAGCAGGGCCCAGAGCAGCGCCAGCCAGGCCGGCAGCAGCCAGCTGTCGCCGGCAAAATCGAACAGGCCGAGGTTGAGAAGCAGGCTGTCGAGCAGACTGCCCAGCAGGGTGACGATCAGCAGCAGACGCAGCTCGGCCAGGCGCTCGTGGCTGAGCCACAGCTGCGCTGCCAGGCAGGCCAGCCCGCCCAGCAACCACCAGGACTGCTGGGCGGCGAGGATGCAGGCGGCCCAGCCGATCTGGAACAGCAGCGCATTGGCGAGCAGCTGCCAGCGCATGCTCAGGCGCTCAGGTTGCCGAGCAGGGGCGCCGGGCGTGCCTGGGGCTTGGCCAGCAGCAGCTGGGCGGTGCCGATGGTGCGCTCGAGGAAACCGCCCTCGCAGTAGCACAGGTAGAACTCCCACAGGCGGTAGAAGTGCTCGTCATAACCGAGCTGCTGCAGGGCCGGGCGCGCTTCCTTCAGGTTGTCGTGCCAGTGGCGCAGGGTGCGCGCGTAGTGCAGGCCGAAATCCTCCAGGTGATGCAGGTTCATGTCGGTCTGGCGGCTGACGATATCGAGCATCTTGTGTACCGAGGGCAGGGCGCCGCCGGGGAAGATGTAACGCTGGATGAAGTCCACCGAGCGCCTGGCCTGCTCGTAGCGTTGGTCGCGGATAGTGATGGCCTGCAGCAACATCAGACCGTCGTCCTTGAGCAAGCGGCTGCACTTGTCGAAGTAGGTGGGCAGGAAACGGTGGCCGACCGCTTCGATCATCTCGATCGACACCAGCTTGTCGTACTGGCCGGTGAGGTCGCGGTAGTCACACAGCAGGAGGGTGATGCGATCCTGCAGGCCTTGTTCGCGGATGCGCTGCTCGGTGTAGGCGTACTGTTCACGCGACAGGGTGGTGGTGGTCACCCGGCAGCCATAATGGCTCGCCGCGTAGAGCGCCATGCTGCCCCAGCCCGTGCCGATTTCCAGCAGGTGATCCTCGGGCTTGAGTGCGAGCTTCTGGCAGATGCGCTCCAGCTTGTGCAGCTGGGCGTGCTCCAGGCTGGCACCGTCATGGGGGAACATGGCCGCCGAGTACATCATGGTCGGGTCGAGGAACTGCTCGAACAGCTGGTTGCCCAGGTCGTAGTGGGCGGCGATGTTCTTCTGCGAACCGCGCCGGGTGTTGCGGTTGAGCCAGTGCAGGCCCTTGAGCAGCGGGCGGCCGAGCAGGGCCAGGCCGCGCTCCATGCCGTCGAGCACGTCCAGGTTGCTGACGAACACACGCACCACCGCGGTCAGGTCCGGCGTGCGCCAGTAACCGTGGATATAGGCCTCACCGGCACCGATCGAGCCATTGCCGGCCACCAGACCCCAGAGCGCGGCATCCTTCACCTCGATCTCGCCGTGCAGGCTGCTGTGCGGATCGCCGAATACCCGGGTTTCGCCCTGGTCGATCAGCCGTAGCTGGCCATGGCGCAGCTGCTGCAGCTGACGCAACACGGCGTTGCGCAGCAGCCCCGCGGCGAGGCCGCTGCTGGCCAGTAGAGATGATTTGGCGGTCAGGCTAGAGCTTTTCATCGGCGGACTCCTTGCGCAGAGGCATGGCCACGCGTTGCGTGCCCAGTGCCGGTTGATGAGTGAACAGCGGGATGCGTTTGAGCAGCAGGCGCAGGGCTTCCCAGTAGATGGCCAGCACGGTCTTGGCGGTCATCCAGGGAAAGCTCAGCAGGTGGCGGTGCAGGGTCGAGCGGTCGAGCGGCTGACGGCTCAGGCTGAGGGTGGCGTCGAACAGCTTGGCGCTGCCTTGCCAGTCCTCCATGTGAATGCCCAGCCTGGCGGCCGCCGGGCTGAAGGTCATGTGGTATTCCAGGTCGCGCGGCAGAAAGGGCGAGACATGAAAGGCCTTGGCCACCGCCACATGCTGGTGCCCGTCGCCTTCGGCCGGCAGCACATAGTGATAGCGCTCCAGCCAGGGCGTGTTGCTGACCTCGCAGAGAATGGCCTGCAGGCGTTCCTCGCGGTCGAAGCAGTAGAAGAAGCTGGCCGGGTTGAAGGCCAGGCCCCAGCTGCGCGGCTGGGTCAGCAGGCGCACCGGGCCGTCGATCAGGCGGCCAAGGGCCTGGCTGACCTGCTGCTGCACCGCGCGCTTGAGCGACTGGCCGGCGCGGGTCTGCTCCGGCAGAAAGTCCGTCTCGCGAAAGGCAAAGGGCGCCAGGCGGCCGCGGCCGGCCAGCGGTGACAGGCCGAGCACGGCATCCTGCTCGTCCAGATCCAGATAGAGCAGGCCGATGCGGTATTCGAAGTCATGGGCGCGCGGTGCGAAGCGGCGGTGGCGCACCACGCCCTGGTACAGCGCGCTGTGCACCACGCCGCTCACAGGCTGACCCCGAAGTGCCGGGCCACGCGCAGGGCGCTGACCACGCCGTCCTCGTGGAAGCCGTTGGCCCAGTAGGCGCCGCAGAAATAGCTGTGCTGGCGGCCCTGCAGTTCCTCCCCCCGCTGCTGCGCGGCACTGGCCGCCAGGCTGTACTGCGGGTGGGCATAGCTGAAACGGGCGAGGATCTTGTCCGGATCGATGGCGTCGGTCTGGTTGAGGCTGACGCAGAAGGTATGCTCGGCCTCGATGCCCTGCAGGATGTTCATGTTGTAGGTCACAGCGGCCGGTTGCCGGGTCGGTCCGCCCAGGCGGTAGTTCCAGCTGGCCCAGGCCAGACGGCGCTTGGGCAACACGCGTGTATCGGTGTGCAGCACCACGTCATTGTCGGCATAGCGCAGGGCGCCGAGGATTTCCGTCTCGCTGGC
>CALMID010000499.1 GCA_937863915.1 uncultured Pseudomonas sp. | reverse complement strand
AGCCTCTCAGGCGTGGGTGAGGTACCAGCGCCAATCCTGCTCGCCCACTTCGCCGACGAACTGGCGGAACTCCTCCCACTTGATCGCCAGGAAGATCTTCAGGAAGTCCTCACCGAGGGCTTCCTTGGCCCAGGCCGACTGTTCCAGGGTGCGCAGCGCGGTCAGCCAGTCGGTCGGCAGGGTTTCGCGGGCCTGCTCGTAGCCGTTGCCGACGATGGCCTCGCCCGGGTCGATCTGGTGCTGGATGCCGTGGTGGATGCCGGCGAGGATCGCCGCCGCCGCGAGATAGGGGTTGGCGTCGGCGCCGCAGATGCGGTGCTCCACGTGACGGCTCTTGGCCGGGCCGCCCGGTACGCGGAACGACACGGTGCGGTTGTTCACCCCCCAGCTCTTGGCCAGCGGCGCGTAGCTGTTGGCCTGGAAGCGGCGGTAGGAGTTGGCGTTGGGGCAGAAGATCGCCAGCGCGTCGTTGAGCGTGGCCATCATGCCGCCGATGGCGTGGCGCAGCAGCGGGGTGCCGTGCGGGTCTTCCGAGGCCATCAGATTGTTACCCTGCTCATCGGCCAGCGACACGTGCATGTGCAGGCCGCTGCCGGCCAGATCGCCGAACGGCTTGGCCATAAAGCAGGCGATCAGCCCGTGCTTGTTGGCCACGCCCTTGACCAGGCGCTTGTAGCGGATGCCCTCATCGACCGCCTGCAGGGCGTCGAAGCGGTGCTCCAGGGTCAGCTCCAGCTGGCCGGGGGCGTACTCGGAAATCGCCGTGCGCACCGGCAGGCCCTGGGCCTCGCAGGCACTGTAGAGGTCGTCGAGGAAGGCCTGCTGCTGCTCCAGTTCCAGCACGCCATACACCTGCGGCGCCTGCGGGCGCACGCCGTTGGCCTGCACGGCCGGTTGCGGGCGGCCGTTGGCGTCGCGGTGCTTGTCCAGCAGGTAGAACTCCAGCTCCACCGCCATCACCGGGTGGTAGCCGTCGGCCTTGAGGCGGTCGATGGCGCGCGCCAGCACATGGCGCGGATCACCGGCGGTGGCCGGCGCGCCCTGGGTCGGGTGCATGCTCACCTGCACCTGGCCGGTGGGTGTGGCACGCCAGGTCTGCAGGGTCAGGCTGCCGGGGAGCGGGTAGGTCCAGCAGTCGGCATCGGCGACTTCCCAGACCAGGCCGCTGGCCTCGACGTCCTCGCCCTGGATGGTCAGCGAGAGGATGGAGCTGGGCAGCGGGCGGCCGTTTTCGTAGATCGCCAGCAGCTCGTCGCGGTGCAGCAGCTTGCCGCGCGGGATGCCGTTGGCGTCGATCAGCATCAGCTCGATCAGGCGCACCTCGGGGTGCTGGGCGAGGAAGTCGCGGGCTTCCTGAATGTCGGCAAATTTCATCATGGTGTCCTTGCTTCTATTCCCCTCGCCCTCCGGGAGGGGGCGAGGGGTGAGGGCGGTTCAGAGACGCGCGCCGGGAATGGCCAGCAGCTCGGTGATGGCCTGGTCCAGCATGCTGATCAGCTTGTCCACATCCTCGGCCGTGGTGCTCGGGCAGCACAGGGTCATGTTGTGGAACGGGGTGATCAGGATGCCGCGGTTGATCAGGTACAGGTGGATGGCCATCTGCAGCTCATCGTGGAAGGCGGCCTCGGCCTCGGCGCCGGTGCGTGGCGACACCGGGCAGAACTGGAATTCGCTGCGCGCGCCCAGCTCGGTCACCGACCACTTCAGGTCGTGCTTGGCGATCAGGCCACGGAAGCCGTCGGCCAGGCGCTTGGCCAGCGGCAGCATGTGGTCGTAGGCGGCCTGGGTCATCACCTGTTCCAGGTTGGCGCGCATGCAGTGCATGGCCAGGGCGTTGGCCGAAAGCGTCGTGCCCATGCCGCTGTGGCCGTGCCCATGGCTGTCTGCCTGCGCTTTCTGGCGCGAGGCGAGCATCTTCTCGGCCATCTCCGCGCTGCAGCCGAAGATGCCGCAGGGCACGCCGCCGGCGATCGGCTTGCCGACCACGAAGAAGTCCGGGTCGAGGTTCCACAGCTTCGTGCAGCCACCGATATTGGTGGAGATGGTGTGGGTCTCGTCGATGATCAGCAGGCTGCCGTACTTGCGGGTCAGTTCGCGGCATTTCTGCATGAAGCCCGGGTCCGGCAGGACCATGCCGATATTGGTCATGGCCGGCTCGCACAGCAGGGCGCAGACGTCGCCCTGGGCCAGCGCGGCTTCCAGCGCTTCGACATCGTTGAACGGAATGGCGCGGCTGTATTCGGTCAGGTCATAGGCCTGGCCAACCAGGCCGGAACGGTGCACGGTCTCGCCGTCGCGGCAGCGCACCATCACGTCGTCGACGGTGCCGTGGTAGCAGCCGTCGAACACCAGCAGGGTCTTGCGTCCGGTCACGGCGCGGGCCCAGCGCAGCACGTAGCGGTTGGAGTCGGTGGCGGTGGCGGTGACCTGCCAGAACGGCAGGCCGAAGCGCGCGGCCAGCAGCTCGCCGCAGACCACGGCGTCCTCGCCCGGCAGCATGGTGGTCAGGCCGTTGTTGGCCTGCTCGGCGATGGCCTTGGCGATCGGGTCCGGCGAGTGGCCGAACATGGTGCCGGTGTCGCCCAGGCAGAAGTCGATGTACTCGTGGCCGTCGACGTCATAGAAGCGCGCACCCTTGGCGCGCTCGACGAACAGCGGGCAGGGTGTCGACGAGTCGGCGTTCCAGTGCATCGGGACGCCGGCATACAGGGAGTTGCGCGGTGGTTGGTGGAAGGCGACGGACTTAGGATTGCGTTCGAGGAAGCGTGCGCGCTCGCGGGCGGCGAAAGTTTCCACGGCGGCTTGGCTGATACCACTGGCAGTCATTCTTGAACACCTCGTTCGGATTTCCGCACATCCTGCATTTGTGATCACATTTATGTCAATAGGTGTGCGATGAAGGGTTTTAGGCTAGCCTATTCCCATATTTGTGATCACAAAGAGGTGAGCATGACGCATTCAGTATGGCAGGGCCGGGTCGCCCTGGTGAGCGGCGCAGGCGCCGCGGACGGTATCGGCATGGCCATCGCCCGCCGTCTCGGCCAGGCCGGTGCCCGGCTGATCATCAGCGCCAGCAGCGCGCGTATCCATGAGCGGGTGCCCGAGCTGCGCGCCGAGGGCTTCGAGGTGGAAGGCCGCCCGGCCGATCTCACCGACGAGGCGCAGGTGCGCGAGCTGGCGGCCTGGGCCGAGGGCCTGTGGGGCCGCATCGACGTGCTGGTGAACAATGCCGGCATGGCCATGCAGGGTAGCCCCGAGCCCTTTGCCGAACTGGCGGATATGGATCTGCTGACCTGGAATCTGTCGATTGCCCGTAACCTGACCACGGCTTTTCTGCTCACCCGCGCCGTGTTGCCGGGCATGCAGGCGCGTGGCTTTGGGCGCATCGTCAATATCAGTTCCACCACCGGCACCCGTGGCAGCAACCCGGGCGAGTCGGCCTACAGCGCGGCGAAGGCGGCCATGCTCGGCATGAGCATGGGCCTGGCGCTGGAAGTGGCCAGGCAGGGCATCACGGTCAACAGCGTGGCGCCGGGCTGGATCGCCACCGGTTCCAGCACCGACGAAGAACGCCATGCCGCCGAGTACACGCCGATCGGTCGCGCCGGTCGTCCCGAAGAAGTGGCCGCTGCGGTGGCCTTCCTGGCGTCGCCCGAGGCCAGTTACATCACCGGTGAAGTGCTGGTGGTGGACGGCGGCAATTGCCTGATCGAAAACAAAGCCCCCTGAACGCTTCTGCGTCGGTCAGGCGTCGTTGCGCCAGTGTCCGAAAATGCTCATTGGCTACAGCCAACTCCGCTTTTCGGTCGCTGCCGCGCCTAGCCTGCCTCTAGCAGAATCGCCCAGCTTAATGTTCAACACCCCGGAGAATCCCATGCGCGATTGCCTGCTGACCCTTTCCCAACTGCCCGCTCCGCCACAAGGACGCTGACCATGGCCGACAACCTGCAGGAGCAGCTGTACCAGAACCTGCGTGCCGCCTTGCTGGCCGGCACATTCAAGCCCGGCGAACGCCTGAAGATCCGCGACCTGGCCGCCGCCTGGGGCACCAGCCCGATGCCGGTGCGTGCGGCGTTGCAGCGCCTGGTCGCCGAGGGGGCGCTGGAGGGCGAGCAGCAGCGCTCGGTGCGCGTGCCGGCGATGACCCGCGAGCGTTTCCAGCAGCTGTTCCAGGTGCGCCTGAGCCTGGAAGGCCTGGCCGCCGAAGAGGGCGCCCGGCGCCTGAGCCCCCGCGAGCGGGACATCCTGCGCGATTGCGTGGCCGAGATGGAAAGTGCGCTGGAGCAGCGCGATGTGCAGGGCTACCTGACGCACAACAGCCGGTTCCACCTGACCCTCTACCAGGCCTGCGCCAACCCGGTGCTGCTGCGCCTGATCGAATCGTTGTGGCTGCAGGTCGGGCCCTTCTTCAACCGTCTGTTCACCGAGGCCGATCTGTCGCTGCGCCTCAATGATTTCCACGAGGATTGCCTGGCCGCCATCGAGCGTGGCGAGCCTGCCGGCGCGCGCGCGGCGATCGAGGCGGACCTGTCCTACTTCGGCAAGTTCCTCCTCAATCTGCTCGATCTGGAGGCGGGCGAGCGGCCCGCCCGCTAAGACGAGCGGGCAGTTTGGCGCCGGGAAACTACACTCAGGGCTAATTTCTTTCTGTTGCACCAGGAACTACCCGATGCAGGATTACAGTCGTACCCGTTTTCTCATCGTCGATGACTTCTCCGACTTCCGCAGCTCGATCAAGGCCATGCTGCGCGACATCGGCGCCAAGGACGTGGATACCGCCGACCGTGGCGAAGACACCCTGGTGATGTGCCGCAACAAGCGCTACGACATCATCCTGCACGACTACAACCTGGGCTCCGGCAAGAACGGCCAGCAGGTACTGGAGGAACTGATCGCCGGCAAGCTGATCAGCCACCAGTGCATCTTCGTCATGGTCACCGCTGAGAGTAGCCAGGCCATGGTGCTCAGCGCCCTCGAACATGAGCCGGATGCCTACCTGACCAAGCCGTTCAACCGCGCCAGCCTGCTGCAGCGCCTGGACAAGCTGGTCGAGCGCAAGACCGCGCTGAAACCCATCCTCCAGGCGCTGGACAAGGCCGAGCATGCTGCCGTGCTCGCCGCCTGCGACGAGCTGAGTCGCCAGGACAAGCGTTATGCGCCGCTGTGCCTGCGCTACAAGGCCGGCGCCCTGCGCGAGCTGGGGCGTCACGATGAACTCGAACAGCTGCTGACCCAGCTGCTCGCCGACCGTCCGCTGCCTTGGGCCTACATGGCCCTGGGTAGCCTGCTGCACAGTCGCAACCAGTTGCAGCGTGCCCGCGAGGTGTATGAAAAGGGCCTGCAACAGTTCGCCATGCTGCCCGGTCTGTACGATGGCCTGGCCGCCGTACTGGAGGCGCTGGGCGAGGAAAAGAAGGCGCAGCACCTGCTGGAGGAGGCGATCAAGCTGTCGCCACTGGCCATTCGCCGACAGATGCACCTCGGCAAGCTGGCCATGGCCAACGAGGATTTCGAGGTGGCCTCCAAGGCCTACCGGCATGCCGTCGAGCAGGGCCGTACCTCGCGCTTCAAGAGCCCGGAGAACTACCTCGGCCTCAGTCAGGCGCTGACTTCCCAGGCGGGCGACGGCAGCCTGGACAAGCGCGTGCAGCAGGAGATCGGCCAGACCCTCGGCGAGCTGGAAAAGACCTACAGCGACAACCCGGCGGTGCAGGTGCGCGCGCGTCTGGCCCATGCCCAGAGCCTGGTGAAGTCCGGTGATGCGGCGCAGGCGAAAAAGCTCACCGAGGAGGCCATGGCGCGTATGGCCGACCTGCCGCAGTTCTTCTCCGCCGAGGTGGCCCTGCAGGTGGCTGGCCAGCTGCGTGACCTGGGCCAGCCGGGTGCCGGCGACGAGCTGCTGAAGAACTGTGTGGAAATCTACGGTGACGACCCGGCGGTGCTGCAGAAGGTGGCCGGGCAAACCAGCGATCCGGCCATTCTCGGAGGTGGCAAGGAGGCGGTGGAACTCAACCGCCAGGGCGTGCGCTGCTACCAGCAGGGCCAGCACGACGAGGCGCTGGCGCTGTTCCGCCGGGCGCTGCTGCTGCAGCCGAAGAACATCAGTATCGCCCTCAATACCGCGCAGTCATTGCTGCGTCTGGCGGCCGACAAGGGCAGCGAGGCATTGCTTGGCGAGTGCCGCGCCTGCCTGGATGCGGTGCGCATGATCCCCGATACGGACCCGCGCCAGGAACGCTACCAGCAACTGCGCCAGCGGGCGTTCGGCGCATGAGCGAGTCACGCGAGGGGCTGGATTTCTCCACGGTGATCGCCTCCACCGTGCACGACATGAAGAACTCCCTGGCCATGCTGACCCAGACCCACAACCAGTGGATCCGCCAGATGCCCGAGGCCCTGCTGCACACCCGCGAGCACGGGGTGATCGAATACGAGTTCGCCCGCCTCAACGGCATGCTGGTGCAGCTGCTCGGTCTGTACAAACTGGGGGTCAACCAGCTGCCGTTGCAGCCGGCCTACCTGGAGGTCGAGGACTTTCTCGAGGAACAGATCGCCCGGCATTTCGAGGTGCTGCAGAGCCGGCACATCGAGGCGCGTTGCGAGGTCGAGGAGTTCGGTCTGATGGGCGTGTTCGATCACAACCTGATCGGCTCGGTGGTGTCCAACATCATCACCAACTCGATTCGCTATGCCCGCCAGCAACTGCTGCTGCGCGCCTGGGAGGAACAGGGCACGCTGGTGCTGTCGGTCTGCGACGACGGCGAGGGCTACCCCGAGGCCATGCTGGCCAAGCAGTCCGACTATGTCCTGGGCATCAACCACAGCACCGGCAGCACCGGCCTGGGCCTGTATTTCTCCGGGCGCATCGCCGAGCTGCACGAGCGCAATGGCGTGCGCGGGCATATCGAAATCAGCAACGGCGGGCCGCTGGGCGGCGGTGAGTTTCGAATCTATCTGCCCTGAGTCTGCGTGGGATTCGAGTTCGGGTGATTCTCTGGTGCCGTCGCCGTACAGCCGAATGTGGCAATGAGAGGCATATGGTCACTGTGCTGCAGCCATTGCTGCGGTTGGCCGACCTTCAATGTGGCAGCCTGCAGCAGCGCCTGACTCAGAAAGATGTAATCAATGTGATAAGGCTTTTCGAGTTTGCGCTGCATGAAGAATGTGGCGCTTGATTCATTGCCCTGATCTTCTCCGGACAGCTGGTGATAGAGGCTGGAAAGGCCTGCGTCAGCCAGCTGTTTGACCACGTCGGAGTGATTCCACCAGCGATCCCAGACATCCCAGCAGGCGTTACTGTTGAGGTCGCCCACGATCAGGCTTTTCGCTGTGGTGAAGTGCTGCTGATGAAGTTGCAGGTAT
>CALMID010000498.1 GCA_937863915.1 uncultured Pseudomonas sp. | reverse complement strand
GCCGGCTGGTGCAGCACAGCCTGCTGCGGCGCTTCCAGAACCAGGCGCTGATCGACAACCTGGAGCACGCCCGCCAGCAGGCCGAAGGGCTGAACCTGGAACTGGCGCGCGAAGTGGAGCAGCGCCGACGCGCCGAACGCGGCCTGCGCCAGGCCCACGACCAGCTGGAAATGCGCGTGGCCGAGCGCACCCTGGAGCTGGATGAAACCACCCACGAACTGAGCAAGAGCGAGGCACGCCTGTCCCTCGCCCTGGAGGCCAGCCACCTGGGCCTGTGGGACTGGAACCTGGTCACCGACGAAGTCCACCACAGCAATCTGGAGGAACTGTTCGGCCTCGGCCAGGACCAGGTGCGCGCCGTGCTCACCGACCTCAAGCCGCGCCTGCACCCGGATGACACCGGCCTGCTCAAGCGCGCCCTGGTCGCCCACCTCAAGGGCGACAGCGAAGGCTATGCGGTGGAATACCGTTTCCGCCACGCCGACGGCCGCTGGATCTGGATCGAGGACCGTGGCCGCGCGGTGGAACGCGATGCCAGTGGTGCGGTGATCCGCATGATCGGCACGCGCCGTGATATCAGCCTGCGCAAGCGCCTGCAGGAACAGCAGCAACTGGCCGCCACGGTATTCGAGGCGGCCAGCGAGGGCATCGTCATCCTCGACGCCGACTACCGTTTCCTCTCGGTCAACGAAGCCTTCACCCGCGTCACCGGCTACCGCCAGGACGAAGTGCTGGAGCAGAGCGTGACTACCCTGGTCAGCAGCCGCGAAGCGCGTCGCCAGTACGAGCTGATCCGCCAGGAGCTGGAAAACACCTCGCACTGGCAGGGCGAACTGATCGAAACCCGCAAGAACGGCGAACTCTACCCGCAGTGGCTGCGTCTGGACGTGGTGCGCGACTCGCGCGGGGCGATCAGCCATATCGTCGGCTTCTTCGCCGACCTTTCGGCCCGCCGCGAAGCCGAGGAGCGCCTGCGCTACCTGTCGCACTACGACGAGCTGACCGGCCTGGCCAACCGCACCCTGTTCAAGGAGCGCCTGCACGAAGCGGCACAGCGCGTGCGCCAGAGCGGGCAGAGCCTGGCCCTGCTGCACATCGACCTGGACCGCTTCAAGCTGCTCAACGACAGCCTCGGCCATGAAGTGGCCGACCAGCTGCTGCGGCAGATGAGCCGGCGCCTGACCCAGGCCATCCCCGAAGCGGACACCCTCGCGCGGCTGTCCTCCGACGAATTCGCCGTGGTCCTCGACAACTACGGCAGCCTCTCCAGCCTGGCACGCATCGCCAGCCGCCTGCTGGCCAAGCTGCGCACGCCGATGGAAGTCGGTGGCCACGAGCTGGTGATCAGTGCTTCCCTCGGTATCAGTCTGATGCCGGACAACGCCCGCGAAATCAGCGCCCTGATCAGCCAGGCCAACATGGCCATGCAGCACGCCAAACATTTGGGGGGGAACACCTTCCAGTTCTTCACCGATAACCTGCAGGCCTGCACCCTGGAGCGGCTGCAACTGGAGAACCAGCTACGCAAGGCAATCGACGAAGGGCAACTGGAGGTGCACTACCAGCCCAAGCTGTGCCTGGCTGACGACAGCATCAATGCCGCCGAGGCGCTGGTGCGCTGGCAGCATCCGCGGCTCGGCCTGGTACCCCCGGCGGACTTCATCGGCCTGGCCGAGGAAACCGGACTGATCGGCGCCATCGGCGAGTTCGTGCTGCGCGAGGCCTGTCGCCAGGCGCGCGAGTGGCAACGCAGCGGGCAGGCGGATATCCGCGTGTCGGTGAACCTGTCGATGCACCAGCTACGCCAGGGCAACCTGACCAGCCTGGTGCGTCAGGTGCTCGACGAGACCGAACTGCCGGCCCGCCTGCTGGAGCTGGAGCTGACCGAGTCGCAACTGCTGGACAACGTGGAGAACGTCATCACCACCTTCCATCAGCTGCGCACGCTGGGCGTGAAGCTGTCGATCGACGACTTCGGCACCGGCTACTCCTCGCTCAGCTACCTCAAGCGCTTCCCGGTGGACTACGTGAAGATCGACCAGTCGTTCATCCGCGACCTGTCGGTGGGCAGCGAAGACGCCGCGATTACCCGGGCGATCATCGCCATGGCCCACAGCCTGGAACTGCAGGTGGTGGCCGAGGGTGTGGAGACCGAAGCGCAGCTGGAGTACCTGAAGAGCCAGCGCTGCGACGAGGTGCAGGGATACCTGATCAGTCCTGCGGTGACCGCCACCGCCTTCGCCAAGCTGCTTGAGGAGCAGGTGGCGGTGCTGTAGCGGCGATACCTGACGGACTGCTCGTTCATTGCGATTGAGGAGTGCGTCATGTCCAAACCGCCAGCGTTGCCGCTGCGTCTGAAACTCGTCCTGGCCTCCCAGGGCATGGCCCCACTGGCGGTCAAGGCCGCGGTGGTGCAGCAACTGGGTGCGGCCAATGCCGCCCTGCTCGCCCCGCACATGCCACCGGGGCAACTCAAGGACCTGGTGCCGGAGCTGCCCAGCGCCTTCGTCGCCCAGGTCATCAGTCACCTGCAACCGGCGTGGATTCTCGACACCTACCTGGCCATGCCGGACAGCCTGCACCTGGCCGTGGCCCGCGAGCTGTGCCTGCAGAAGCTGTATGACACCGCCGCCCAGTTTGCCGAATGCCTGCCGCCGGCACGCCTGCGCAACCTGATCTTCGGCCTGGAGCCGGATCACGTGCTGCAGATCGCCCGCTTCATCACCAACCTGCCACTGATCATCGAAAGCCTGCGCACCTTCTCCGCCGCCTTCCTCAGCAAACTGGCCGATGCCGCCGTGCGCGACAACAACCCGGAGATTTCCCAGCAGGTGCTGGCCGGCCTCACCGTGCAGCGTCAGGCCGAAGTCTGCGCCGCGCTCAAGCCCGCCACCCTCAAGGCCGTGCTGCCGGGCCTGCTGGCGCAGAGCGGCGAGGCCCTGCGCGAACGCCTGCCGGAACGCCTGCAGCTGCAGTTTGCGGCCGAGGAAGCCTGAGACTCAGTCGCGCCAGAAGGGTTTGCGCAACTCTTCCTCGCGCGCGGCCAGGTCGATGCCGGCATCGCCCAGCAGGCGGGAATCGAGCCGGGCCAGTTGGCGGCGGGTGCGGATGTTCTGCTGCCAGTGCAGCAGACGGGCCAGCAGGCGCAGCGGCCAGCCGGGAACAAGCAGGGACGGGCGGCTGGCTGACAGGGTGTGCGGCAGGCTGCGCGACATGGCGATCTCCTTGCGCGAAAGCGCGGGCTATGGAGTGCCATGATCGGGCAGCGCAAGCGCGGGCGGCAGAGACAGCCGAGTGAAACAGTGGCAGATCAGTACCGGGCGACGGGCAACTGTTATGCCCGCCTCGCCGGCAACTGTATCCGCCCGACCTGATCAGCCGCGGGTGGTGCTGCCGTTGTCCAGATGGCGCATCAGCAGGGCGTAGTTCAGGTCGATGTCCTGCGGCAGCGGCAGGTACAGGGTGTGGCCATCGCCCGGCGCCAGGTCGGTGCGCTCGCCGTTGCCCTTCTCCAGGGCATCGAGGGTGAAATGCACGTTGCCCTGCGGGGTCATCAGCTCCAGGCGGTCGCCCACGGCGAAGCGGTTCTTCACCTTGACCTCGGCCAGGGCGCCACGGCGCTCACCGGTCAGCTCGCCGACGAACTGCTGGCGTTCGGAAACGGAGTTGCCGCGCTCGTAGTTCTGGTACTCGTCGTGCACGTGACGGCGCAGGAAGCCCTCGGTGTAGCCACGGTGGGCCAGGGATTCGAGGGTGTCCATCAGGCTCATGTCGAACGGCCGGCCAGCCACCGCATCATCGATGGCCTTGCGGTACACCTGCGCGGTGCGCGCGCAGTAGTAGTGGGATTTGGTGCGGCCCTCGATCTTCAGCGAGTGCACGCCCATCTGCACCAGGCGCTCGACGTGCTGCACGGCACGCAGGTCCTTGGAGTTCATGATGTAGGTGCCGTGCTCGTCCTCGTAGGCGGACATGTACTCGCCCGGACGGCTGCTGTCTTCGAGGAGGAACACTTCCTTGGTCGGCGCGCCCACGCCCAGGGTCGGCTCGGCCGCCTGCACGGCAATCGGCTCGTAGACATGGACGATGTCGCCGACTTCGTTTTCCTTGGCCTCGTGGGTCTTGTATTCCCAGCGGCAGGCGTTGGTGCAGGTACCCTGGTTGGGGTCGCGCTTGTTGATGTAGCCCGACAGCAGGCAGCGGCCGGAATAGGCCATGCACAGCGCGCCGTGGACGAACACTTCCAGCTCCATGCCCGGCACTTTTTCGCGGATCTCGCCGATCTCTTCCAGCGACAGTTCGCGCGAGAGGATGGCGCGGGTCAGGCCCTGGCGGCGCCAGAACTCGACGCTGGCCCAGTTCACCGCGTTGGCCTGCACCGACAGGTGGATGTGCATGTGCGGGAAGTGCTCGCGCACCAGCATGATCAGCCCAGGGTCGGACATGATCAGCGCATCCGGCCCCATCGCCACCACCGGCTCCAGATCCTTGATGAAGGTCTTCAGCTTGGCGTTGTGCGGGGCAATGTTGACCACCACGTAGAACTGCTTGCCCTGGGCATGCGCCTCGTTGATCCCCAGCGCCAGGTTGGCGTGGTCGAACTCGTTGTTGCGCACCCGCAGGCTGTAGCGCGGCTGGCCGGCATACACCGCGTCGGCGCCATAGGCGAAGGCATAGCGCATGTTGCGCAGGGTGCCGGCAGGGGAAAGCAATTCGGGTTTGAACGGGGCGGACATGCTGGTTACTCGGTTGACGCTCGGAAGGTGGGCGATTTTACGGCAATTGCGCGCCAACCGCAGGTTCGGCGACGGACGTGGACTATTCCAGTAGCGTAGTCCTCTGCCCTCTTTCCAAGGAATGCTCCTCATGTTGCGTGGAATGCTGCTGTCCCTGCTGATCGCCCTTGCCGGCTGTGCACAAAATCCGGCCGGCCTGCCGCTGTGGCAGGAGCGCCAGGTCGCCCCGCCGAGCCTGCAGTACCTCGGGGTGGGTGGCTATCTGCTGCGCTGGCAGGACGAAGCCCTGCTGTTTGCCCCCTCGTTCAGCAACCCCGCCACCCTGGGCCAGCCACCGCTGGTGGTGCAGGCCGACAACGCCAGGATCGACGAACTGATGCCCAGAGCCGATGACGTCAGCATGCTGCTGGTCGGCCATGCCCACTACGACCACTTGATGGACGTACCGCGCATCCTCGAAAAACATGCGCCCAAGGCCAAGGTGTACGGCTCCAAGACCATGGGCCACATCATGGCGGCCGTGCTGCCGCGCGAGCGCATTGTCGATGCCGAGCGCGTGATGGCCGATGGCGCCACGCCCGGCCAGTGGTTCTATTCCCCGGAAAAGCGCATCCGTGCCATGCCGATCAGAAGCATGCATGCGCCGCACATCTTCGGCATCAAGTTCCTCGGCGGCAGCTATGACCAGGACCTGACCGCACTGCCCAAGTCGGTGTGGGCATGGAAGGAGGGCCAGACCCTGTCCTGGCTGGTCGACCTGCTCGATGAACAGGGCCGTCCGGTCTATCGCCTGCACTATCAGGATTCGGCCAGCACCCCGCCGCAGGGCCTGCCGCCACAACTGGATGACACCAAGGCGGTGGACGTGGCCATCCTCTGCGTCGGCTCCTGGCAGCAGGTGCCGGCCTACCCGGATGTGCTGCTCAAGCGCCTGCAGCCGCGCCTGGCCATTCTCGGCCACTGGGAAGACTTCTTCGGCAACGATCCGCGCCAGCCTCAGGGCCTGCGCCTGCAGGACATCCAGGGCATGGTGCGGACCACCCGCGCCAACCTGCCAGCCGATAGCGAGCTGAAGCTGCCCGTGCCCTTCGCCCAGATAGCCCTGCCCGCACCACGCTGAAGCGTCTTGCCCGTGGCGATGGCGCCGGCTACTGTCGCGCCATCGCCACGGACGAGCCGACCATGCCCAACGCCGCACGCCCCGCCAACGCCACCCTGATCCTGCTGGCTGCGCTGTACTGCGCCCAGGGCCTGCCTTCCGGCCTGATCGCCCATTCGCTGCCCAGCCTGCTGCGCCAGCAGGGCGTCGACCTGGCCTGGATCGGCCTGCTCAAGCTGCTCGCCCTGCCCTGGCTGCTCAAGGTGCTGTGGGCGCCCTGGGTCGACCGTATGGCCTCGCCCCGTCTGGGTCATCACCGTGGCTGGATTCTGCCGATGCAGGGTCTGGTGGTGCTGTGTCTGGCCGGCCTGGCCCTGCTCGATCCGGCCCGGCTGTTCAGCCGCCAGTTCGTGCTGCTGCTCGGCGTG